>JAQBWJ010000137.1 GCA_027625215.1 Candidatus Poribacteria bacterium | reverse complement strand
GCCAGTCGTGGATGCCGTGTTGCGAGGGGAGCCGTCCCGTGAAGAAACTCGCGCGGGCGGGGGAGCAGACGGGGGTGGGGGTGAAGGCGTTTCGCATCGTTGCGCCGGACGCGGCGAGATACGCCATGTTCGGGGCGATGATCTCCGTGTTGCCGTACGCGGGGGATGCCCATTGCGCGTGGTCGTCGGTGAAGAAGACGAGGATGTTCGGTCGTTTTGGTTCCGCCATGCGTTTCTGCCTGTCTTACATTTAAGAATGTCGTTGGGGTGGTGCGCCCCATCATAGCGCGTTGGAGGAATCAGGATAAGAACCGATTGCGTTTCACGGCGGGGCGCGTTAGAACTCGATGGTAAATCACCCGTCGTCATTCCGAACAGAGTGAGGAATCTTCTGGCTTATTAAGCCAGTAATGACGCGATTTCGGAGAGATTTCTCCCTTCGGTCGAAATGACGAGGGGGAGGAGGAACCGAGTTAATGGAATCCAGCCGATGACCGTACGAATCGCTGCCGCCTGCGTCCCCGACCTCAAAGGCGACAAACCCCGCACCCTCGACGCCGCCGTCACGATGACGCGACAACTCGCGGCGGACGGGGCGCAGATTGTTGTGTTACCCGAAGTGTGCCTGCAAGGGTACCCTGCCGGGGCGCAGTCCTACTCGTGGGAACAGATACGCGCGTGGGCGTCCTCGCCGGAGGATGACGACGTGCAAGCCTTCCGCGACCTCGCCGCCGAACTGGGCATCCACCTGATTGCCGCCTACGACCGTTTGGACGGCGACGACCTCTACAACACGGCGGAGCTGATCGCCCCGAACGGTGAGGTGATCGGGCGATACGACAAGACGCACGTGCTCTCCGGCGGCGACGCGGGACTCTACGCGCCGGGACGCGATCTCCCCGTGTTCGAGACGGCGCTCGGCAACATCGGTATCCTCATCTGCAACGACCGGGTGTACGCGGAGTCCTGGCGCGTGCTGATGCTGCGCGGCGCGGAGATGGTGCTGATCCCGTCGAACGGCTCCTACAACGAGGGCAACACGCGGCGGTTGCAGACGATGGCGCTCGATAACGGCGTTGTGTGCGCGTTCGCCCACCCGAAACGCGGGTTGGTGATTGACGTGGGAAGCCGTCTGCTGGATCATGATGAGGACGACCGCCGACCGCACGCCATCGCCGACGCGGACTTGTCGCGCGTCGAGGCGGCGCAGCGCGGGATTCGGCAGCGGCGGCGCGTGGATTTGTACGGCGATGTGATGAAGGCTTAGGAAGGATATCCAACGATGGGACGACCCGATCTCACCCCGATGAACGCGGACGGAATCCCCGCCGTCGCCTTCACGGAAGAACAGCGCTACATTTTCGACACGAAGGGATGGATCGCCGTTCCCGGCGTGCTGTCCGAAGACGAGGCGGCGGAGATGCGCGAACACTGTCGCAAACTCCGCGAAGACCGCGACGCGCTCCAACCGCACGAACGCACGAGCATCGGCGGACCGCTCGAAAAACTGACGGATCACCCGGTCATCTTGGGGTTCATGAACGAGTTTGTCGCTCACGCCGGGCTTGCGAGCGAGAACTGCTACGGGTTTCGGTTTGAGAACTCGTTTCTGTCGTGGCGGGAACTTGGGTCAACGAACTTTCGTCCGCACGGGGGACGGGGGTTGTTGAACGTGCCGGGCAACTCGCACGAATACCACGTGCGGTACGACGAGGTTCACGCCGGACTGACCCGCGCCGTGTGGGAACTGAACCCGGTCGAATACCGAACGGGCGGCACGTTGTTCCTCAGCGGTAGCCACAAGGCGGCGTTCCGTTCGCCCAAATCGACCGAGAACGAGGACTGTCCGTTGTGGGAGCCGTACGAGTGTCCGGCGGGGAGCGTCCTGTTCTTCACGGAAGCGATCACCCACACGGGCGCGACGTGGACGAACGAGAAGAACCCGCGCGTCGCCATCTTCAACTGCTACAACACCATCGGGCAGAAGTGGCACAAGTGGGAACCGCACCCCGACCAACTCGCGGCGATGCCGCCGAAGCGTCAGACGCTGTTCCGAGGGGTGTACTGTCAGGACAACCTCATCGCGGCGGACTGACTGCGCGGCGAAGCGATCAGGGGATCGGCGCGTCGAGGGCATTGCACGGCGTCATGGCGATATTGTCGACGGCGTTGCGCCACGCGCCGATCCCCGCGCGTTTTAGGGTTTCAATCGCCCTATCGACATACCCTGCCTCGTCCAACCGCGCCGCGACGGAGCGCATCGCCTGACGGTACGCGGGCTGCGGCATCGTCTCGGAGGCGAGGTGGAGATAGCCGTCCGCCGAGCGACCGCCGCAACCGTACTCGGAGAGCAGCGCGTCGAACGCGGCGGCGTGATCGCGGGTGAAGTCGTTGTCTGAGCGGATGAGGCGCATCGCGTTGGTGTGGCGGCGCGTTTCGGTGTCGTCGTCGTCGTACATCGTGTACCATGCGATCAGCGTCGTCGGCAGGATCGACTCGATGCTCATCGCAAACTCGGCGTCCACGAGCGTCTCGCCTTCCTTCCGATAGACCGTGTAGCGCGGCGTCGAGCCGTTCGGCGCGGTCGCCCCGCAGAGAAATACCCCGCCGTCGTTCAGGCAGCGGTTGACCCATGCCAACGTTTTCACCCGAAACGCGCGGTCGAAGTAGTAGAGGACGTTCAGGCAGCGGATCGCGTCGAACGGTTCGTCGATCTCGCCGATGCCCGCTTGGACGAAGCGGAGGTTGTTGCGCTCGTACGCGGCGATGGGGTTGAGCGTTCGTCGGTTGATGTCGCGGGCTAGGGTGATGAAGCGTTGTTCGGTAGCGCGGCGGTCGGCGTGGGAGTCGTTCCAGCGGTCGTTTTCGATGGCGGAGGACTGGAAGTAGAGCATCGCGTCTTTGGCGTTGAAGGCGGCGTAATCGCCGTTGTTGTCGGTGACGAGGTAGTCGGGGATGAGCGGGTCGGCGCCGACGATCTGCCAGTCGGCGAGCCGTTGCGCGGAGTCGAGCGTCGTGTGCGGCGGAAAGCCGCAGCCGATGTCGAGCAGTCGGCGCGTTGTCGGGTTCGCTGTGAAGCGGTGGGCGAGGTACTCGTCGAAGAGGCGGTTGCGGTCGGTCGCGGTGATCGGGGGGACGGGGACCGTCCACGCGCCCGGCAGGATGTTCGGCACGACGCGGCTCAGGGCGTGGGCGAGCGCGGTCGTGAAGTCCTCCGCGCGGAAGTTGGCGGCGCGCATCTGGCGGAAGGCGCGCTCGGTGAACGCGCGGACTTCGGGGCGTTCGCGGTCGATGGGGGAGAGGGTGTCGAGGACGGGGGCGGAGAGGCGTCCGGCGAAGTGGCGGGTGTTGAGATCGTGGATCGACAATGACACTCGGACGCCTTTCGCAACGAGGAGCAGACTGACGTAATCAGCCTTTCGGTTCCGGCGGGAACCAACTGCGTAGTACCGACAGCAGCCGTTGAAACGCGCCGTCTTTGCACCGCGTGTAACTGACCTTTCCCGCCAATTCCTTGTAGATGTCGGATGAGCGAGGACGACGTGTCCGCTTCAAGGCTGTCTCAAGGGCGATCTTCGGCGGACGGGGCTTCCCATTCTCCGACTTCGGGTAGTTGTTCAGTACCGATGCAAGGGTATCTCGTTCCAACCCAATGACTGTGGGCACATGCGGCGAATCCGACCAAACCCACTCTTCCAGTTCGGGGTCAATCACAATGACGGCGGATCGCTCTTTCCACCCGTTCGCATCCAGACGTTCCTGGACGAGTGATTCAAGTTCTTCGGCAGGTAGTTCCTCGCGTCCGCATCCTTCGCGGTCAAACAGAACGAGCGCATAGTCATACAAATTGGCGTCTTTGCGGAGGTACTGCGCCGCTTCGTTTAACATGCCGGGATCGTTTGTGCCGTGCAGCACGTCGATCTGCGGGCTAATTGGGCGGATGCCGAGTTTGCGCGGCGCGTTGAACATGCCCGTCAATGCGGCGTGTTGGTTCTTATCCGCGACGAGCGCGATCAACGGCTTACGCTCCACCGAACACTCCCGACGCGAACAGCGTGCCGAGACTCACTTCCCGATGCCACTCTTTCAGACGCGGGTGCTGGTCGCCGCGAACGATCTGCGTGGCGCCGTCTTTCGCCTTGTCGAAGCAGAGAAGTTCTTCCGGTTTTGCCAGACCGACCAATAACGGTGAATGAGTCGCCAAGAAGACTTGTCCCTCATAGACCGAACTCAACGACTGGTAAACCGCCTCAATCGCCAGCGGGTGGATGCCGTTCTCCGGTTCCTCGATGAGGTAGATGCCGTCGTTGTTCGGCATGTAAGCGATCAGGGTCAGGGCGAGGAAACGGAGCGTGCCGTCCGACAACTGCCAGTGGGGGATTTTCGCCCCGCCTACCGTGTGGTAGACGAGGTAGAGGCGTTTAGTGTCACTAAGCGTCTCGACCGTTAGATTGTCTAGATCATGCAAGTCGGTGCGGAGGTGTTTGATCCACCAGTCGAAGCGTTTGGGTCCTTGCTTTTGGAGTTCTCTTACGACGATGGGGAGATTTGATCCGTCGCTATGCAGAGTCTTACCCGCGAGCGGATCAACCGCAATTCGCATCAGGTGAGGTTGTGGACAACAATCCTTCACTCCGTCGCTCAGCAAAGAATAGAACCATCTCGTTATCTCAAATCTTCCAACTTCATACGGAACAGCCGCGATGGCGGGGCGAATTGGAAATGACGCATACGGAGCATGGAGGTTGATGTCCTCTTCAACATACTCGCTATGATACGAAAAGTGGGAGTCCGTACGTCGTACCACTTGGTTTGGGGAGTGCTCGTATTTTCTGAAAAGCGTCACGCTCTCGTTGGATTTGTTGACGAAACGATGAGGCGACAATAGAAAAGTCTCGTCCAGTATTTCGACGCGTTCCTGTGGATGGTTGACTCCAATTCGTATTGTGTAGCGGCAATACCTGTGTGTCTTGCCGCTATGACGCTGATATAGATACGCATCCTTCTCCGGTGGAACCGTCGCTTCGATCAGAAACTCAATCGGTTCGGCGGGTTGTTTGCTCCCTTCTCGCCAAATAAGTTCCTCAAATGATTGTGATCTTTGGCGGATAACGGGCTCAAGGGTTCCCTCATTGAACAGATCTCGGATAAACCGTAGAACGTCCAGAAGCGTACTTTTTCCACTGGCGTTAGGTCCAACCAGTACTTGTAGCGGCGACACATCCTGCCGAATGTCCTGTAGACACTTGTAGTTCAGCACTTCGATCCGCGTAATCATCCCATCACCCCACCTAACGCGGCGACGCCGGACGGTTCACCGCCCAACGCGCGTCCTCGCCCTTCAGCACCCGCACGACATCCTCCGTCACCAGTGACATCCGCTTCATCGACGGCTCCGACTGACCCGCCTTGTGCGGCGTCAGGATGACGTTCGGCAGGGCGAACAGCGGCGAGTCGAGCGTCAGCGGCTCGTCCTCGAACACGTCCAACGCCGCGCCCGCGATCTCGCCGGACTTCAACGCCTCCACCAAGTCCGCCTCGTGGTGGACTTTGCCGCGCGCCGCGTTGATGAACAGCGCGTCCGGCTTCATCTTGCGGAACGCCTCGCAGTTGAACATCCCGACGGTGGACGGGATCGCTGGGACGTGCGCGGTGATCGCGTCCGACTCGCGCAGCAGCGTGTCGAGATCGACCTTCTCGACGCCGTTACGGATAAAGCGTTCGTCGCTGATATAGGGATCGCAGGCGATGATCCGCATCCGCCACGGGGCGAATAGCTGCGCGACGCGGGCGCCGATCCGGCCCAGTCCGATGATGCCCAGCGTCATGCCGGGATAATTGTCGGTCGAGCGCCGCCCCAGATAGCTGCCCATCAGGTTCGGGTCGCGCCATTTACCGTCTTTGACCTGGGCGTCGCGCTGGCTGAGCTTTTTGACCGACGCCAGGATAAACGCGACGGTGCCCTCGGCGACGCCATAGCAGTTGGATTCGGTCGGCGCGTGGCACACCAGAATGCCCAGCTCGGTCGCGGCCTCGACATCGACATCGTCGGTGCCGACGGTGCATTTGGCGACCACCCGCAGTTCGGGACTGGCTTCCATGATCTTGCGGGTGATCGGGCTGGACCGGATCGACGTGCCCAGCAACGCCTGCGCATCACTGGCCAGACCGATCATTTCTTCTTCGTTATTGCCCTGCGGCGAATGCCAGTCGGCGCTGCCGACCGTCAGGTCGCAGCTATAGCTTTTCAGCTTGGCATTGCACTCCGCCGCGCCGTCGGGCTCGGCAAAGATGAAGATTTTCGGATTATCCATGACGCGCTCCCTCAAGACTTTTTATGAGGCCAAAAGTCTAGCAGAAGCGGGGCGGTACGCCAGAGCCGGGCGGAGGTGCGATTGTTCGCTTGCCCTCCTAAGCGGAATGTCTCGCCTTCTGTCAGACGAT
>JAQBWJ010000136.1 GCA_027625215.1 Candidatus Poribacteria bacterium | reverse complement strand
AGCAGCATCACCTCGAGCACGTCGCTGACCTCGTGCGTCATGCTGATGATGTAGGACATCACCGTGTTCTGCGAGATGTATTGCCGGGCGTTGTGCACCACCTCGAACACCTCGCGCACGTTCTGCGTCGTCTCGGAGCCGCGCCAATTGCCTCGCACGAGCGGTCTTGGGTTGTGCAGTTCCTGAGTCAACAACGCGATCTTTTCACCTTCGGGAAGTTCGGAGTAGCGCTTGTCGGGAGGCAGCAGGTGCGATTCCACGAGCAACTCGTCGAGGGCGCGGGCGTGTTCGTCGCTGTGCTGGCGCACGTCGATGGAGGCGAGGTGGAAGCCGAACGTCTGCACCTGGATCAGCAGGTGGGCGAACGTGCCGCCATCCGCCAACACGGAGCCGTGGTTCTCCCTGAGGCTGCGTTCGATGACGCGCAAATCCGCTAAGAACTGCCGCGAATATTGATATGCGGGTGGTTGCGCGAGGAACGAGGGTCCTTCCGTCCGAAAGTCGTTCAGCGTCGCCAATTGTTCGAGACTCGCTTCGAGACGCGCCTGTATGTAGAGCAGTTTCACGACGTACGGCTCTTCGCCGAACCGACGCACCTGGTCGGGTGACAGCGTGACCGTCTCCGCGTCGCGTTTCATCGATTCTTCGAACTCGTCCGTCACGTCGATCAAGTCGCCGCCTTGAGTGAACACGCGTTGGATTTCGGCGATGCGCGCGAGGTAGATGTTCAGCGCGACCTGTTTCTGACTGAGAATCGTCTGCCAGGTGATGTCGGGAGTGACGTTCGGGTTGCCGTCTCGGTCGCCGCCGACCCATGTGCGGTACTTGATGAACGGCGGGATTTGGAACGTATGACCGGGGTACGCTTCCGCCAACGCCGCGCGAAAATCATCGTGGAGGTACGGCACGGCGCTCATGATCGTCGTGCGGAAGAAGTAGAGCGCGTTGCGGACTTCGTCGCTGACGGTCATGCCGCCCATGCGGAGTTCGTCCGTTTGCCACATCGCCGTCAGCGCGCGCAGCAGTTCTTTTTCGACGCGCCCCGCTTCGGTCAGCGGACGGTCGACGCGCGGCAGATCGACCGGGTAGGCGGACTCGGCGAGCGACTCGGCAATCGTCTGGAGTTTGTCGAGCACCGCGCGGCGTCGGGCTTCGGTCGGATGCGCGGTCAGCGTCGGATTGATGTCGAGGTCGTTCAGGAGTCCCTGCATCTCACCTGTCTCGACACCCAGTCCCTTCAACCGCAGCACCGCGTCGCGCACCGATTCGGGTCGCGCTGCGCCGCCGGACCGCGCCTCTCGCATCCGGTTGACGCGGATAATCTCTTTCTGTTCCACCTTGTTCAGCAGTTGAAAGAGCATCGTATAGGCGCGCAGGAGGTTTTCAACGGTGGTGGGGTCTTTCAGTTCGGGGAACTGTTCGAGCAGTTCGTCCGTGTCTTCCGTTAGGGAGTTTTGGTAGAGCCGACGCGCGAGTTCGACGAGCTCGGCGCCGCACTGTTCTTCCAACAATTCGCACAGGAGCCGGTCGAGAAGCGCGACGTCGTTGTGAAGTTGTTCGGACAGTCCGCACGATAGCGGTGAGAGGGAAAGAAACGCGCGTTGGCTCATGAGCGTCGGTGTCGCTTCCTGTGTCGGATTTGCGATGTCGGCGGGGTCGTGTTGAATATGTGTGGTCGGGCGCGGTCGCCCTTCCACTTAGGGTATATCTCGAACCGTCGAAAAAGACAAAGGAGTCGCGTTGCGATCATCATTCCGAACAGTCGATTGAACTTTTCAGCGAGTCGTTCGTTCACCATAATATTGAGGGTAAACAGGCGTTCACTTTCGTCTGGACTTCGACACCTATGACCCACTTGGACGAATCGCGTTTGAGTTACGACCGCCTGGCGCGCATCGCCTGTCGCATGGCGAACGCGACCGCAGCGTTCATCGCCGTCGATCACGGAGACGAAGGCGACTGCCGGATCGGGTATGTCGGTTGCCGCCCGACATCGGACGCGACCGCCTGCCTCAAACGCGGGTTTGTGCGCCAAGTCGTTTACGCCGATGCGTTCCTGTCCGTCGATCCCTCAACGGAAGACGCGACAATCTCAGTTGATTCCGATTCGGATGAACCGCTCGTCGGGTTGACGGGAGCGCCGATCCGCAACGCGCGCGGGGAGCCTGTCGGAGCCGTCGTCGTCCTACACACGTCTCCGCCCGACGGGTCGCTTGTTGAAGCCGCGCTCGCGGATGTCGCCGAACTCGCCGGGCAACACCTCGACAAAAGGCAGGAACCGTTCCGCGACCTCTTCGATTCGATCCCCGTCATGATCGTCGTCACAAGCGACCGCGACGGAGACCCCTACATCGTCGATTGCAACCGCGCGTTTCTCGAAACGTTGGGTTACGCTCGGAGCGACGTTCTGAGCCGCCCGCTCGCCTCGTTCTACACGACGGAATCCGCGCGGGAACTACGCGAAAACGGCTATCGAAAGGCGATGAGCGGCGGACTCGAAGCGGCGGATCGACGGTTCGTCGCGGCGGACGGGCGCGAGATCGACGTGCTGTTGCGGCGCACGATGCGCGGCGACAACGACGAAACCGTCGGCATCTATGTCGATATCTCCGACCGCAAACGGATCGAGGCGGAGTTGAGCGAGAACGAAGTCCGGTTCCGCACGATTGTCGATTCGTCGGGCGACATGGTGTACGTGCTCGACCGCGATGCGCGGTTCATCGGTCTGTACGGCGCGAACATCCAGAAGTTCGGGTTTTCGCCAAGCCTCTATTTGAACAAGCATGTCGGCGACATCATTGGCGCGCAGAACGCCCAACTGCATGACGACGCCTTCGCCCAAGCGTTGAGCGGCGCATTGACGGTATACGAGTCATCCATCGAGACGCACGCCGGGACTCGTTCGTTCCAAACGATGTTGTCTCCGTTGCGTAATGTCTCCGGCGAGATCATCGGCGCGGTCGGCGTGAGCCGCGATATCACCACGCTGACGGAGGCGAAAGAAGCGATCCGCGCCCTGAACCGCGATCTCGAACGACGGGTCGAACAGCGCACGCGGGAACTCGACGCGGCGAACATCGAACTGACCCGCACCAACGCGAACCTGCATCAGTTCGCCTACATCACCTCGCACGACCTTCATGAACCGCTCCGCACAGTGGCGACCCACCTGATCCGGTTGCGACGAGCGGCGGACGTCGCTCTCGATTCAAAGATGAAGGTGAGCATCGACTTTGCGCTGGACGGCGCGACACGGATGCGCGAACGACTGAACGCGCTCGCGCAGTACGCGAAAGTCGGGTCGGTGAATCAGCCGTTCAAGACGGTCGAGACGGGGCCATTGGTAGCGAGCGTGTTGCGCGCCCTCGACGCGCGCCTGAACGAGACGCACCCCGTCATGACGGTTGACGAGCCGCTTCCGTCGGTGGTGGGCAACGCGGCGGAGTTGCATGAGGTGTTTCTCAACCTGATCACGAATGCCGTGAAGTTCTCAGGCGGCAGCCCGCCGCGCATCGAGATTTCGGCGGAGCGAATCGACGCGCATTGGCGGTTTTCGGTCCGGGACGAGGGCATCGGCATCGACCCGACGTTCTCCGACCGCATCTTCGGCGTGTTCGAGCGGCTCCATCACCCAGACGAAATCGAAGGCACCGGCATCGGTCTCGCCATCTGCCGCAAGATCGTCGACCGTCATCGGGGGCAAATATGGGTTGAGTCCGCGCGCGATGCCGGATCAACCTTCCGATTCACGTTGCCCGCCGCCGACTGACGTTGCGACGACAACCTCCCATCCGTCATCCCCGCTACCCTACGCAAACCGCATCGCATGAAAACGTTCGCCGTACGTAACGTCCTCGCCGTTGGTTCGTATTCTTTTCGTACAATGGATCGATTTTTTCGGATGGATCGGAGTACGGAAGCAGGGGAGCGAGCGATGACGTCTCGATGGCTGTCGCTGACTGAAGCCGCGAAGGTCGCGCAAACGGAGTTCGAGCGGGCAGGGAAAACCGTCTCGAGAAAAACGGTGAGCCGCTGGGCGCGCGACGGCAAAGTGAACGCCGAACGACGCGATGAACGGTGGTACGTCGACCCGGACTCGTTGCGTCAATACGTCGATTACGAACTGACGGTAGCCGACGCGACCTCCAACGAACCATGCGATGACGACGTTTCGGACGAACCAGAACACGTCGAAGCGCTCCGCGTGTTCCTGCGCCGCCGCCGCAACGCCTTTCTGAACGAACTCGAAAACGGCGTCGATTGACCGACTCCGCAAACACACCGCTTGTCCCATTCGTTATACTGTACGTGATCGGCGCAATTTAGACGACGCGCATCCGCTCTCAAATGGGAGCATCGGGGGCGGCGCTTGTCTTGCGCCGAAAATCGCCCTCGTGGCACAATTGCCGCACGGCAGGTCTGCCATGAGATCAGAGGGCGAGATCACGGCGACGAATCGCACACGAATCAGGTCTTTCAGACGGCATCGATGGGGAGCGCGCCGCATCGCGCTTCGGTAAGGAGTACGGTCAACATGAAAATACGCATGACGCTTGGATGGATGGCGCGCGCTGGAATCGCCACGACGCTCGTTGCGACGATGACGGCATCGGCAATCGCTCAGATCGGTGTTAAAGAGCTCCGCAAGGCGGACGCCGACCTCAACTACGCGGGCATCGCCTTTGCGAACGATCAAGTGGGCGCATTGTTCGGCGAGCAGATATTCGAAGACCGCAAAGCGACCATCGCGGTCACGGCGGACGGCGGCAAGACATGGAGCATGTCAAAGGGACTTGCGCCGGGTCGTCTGTACGGCGGCTTTTTCTTGAACGCTCAGTTGGGCTGGGCGGTCGGCGAGCAGGGCGCGGTCCTGGCGACAAAGGACGGCGGCAAGTCATGGGAAATCCAGACGAGTAAAGTGCAGAACGTCCTGTACGATGTCTATTTCATCGACCCGCAACACGGCTGGGCGGTCGGCGACAACGCGACGGTCGTGGAAACGACGAACGGCGGGCGCACGTGGAACGTTCGAAGCGGCGGCGTCGTTACGGTCGAGGTCGGCGAAGGGGACGTGCGGCTGATGTCGTGCTATTTCCTCAACGCGCAGGTCGGGTTCGCCGCGGGCGCAAGCACGACCGGCAGCGTCATGAAGACGACGGACGGCGGCAAAACGTGGACGGCGGTGTTGAAGTCCGAAGACAACCTGCACGCGATCTCGTTTGCCGACCCGATGAACGGTTATGCGGTCGGCAAGTTCGGGATCGTCTACAACACGACGGACGGCGGCAAGACGTGGACGCAGCAGTCGTTCCCCACTGAAGAAGACCTGTGGGCGATTTCCGCCGCGAGTCCGACGACCGCGTGGGCGACCGGGTATTACGGCATCATCGGATACACGACGGACGGCGGCAAGAACTGGAAACTCGTCTCGGTGAACGTTGACATGTTCGGTAAGCAAAAGCCGTTGGTGCAGCGGGTGAAAGGCGTCGTCGCCAAAGGCAACAAGGCGTGGGCGATGGACGACTTCGGTCGCGTCATCTATCTCGCGCTTCAATAAACATCGGATAGAGGACTCAATCCACTTTGGCTTCCTCAACATCCAAGGCAGACCGTTTCGCCCTTGCGGAGCGCGTCGCGCGACTGAACACCGAGTCGGCATTCGAGGTGTTGGGTCGGGCGAAGGCGCTCGAAGCGCAGGGGCGAAACGTTGTACATCTCGAAATCGGTCAGCCTGACTTCCCTACCCCGCCCCATATCAGCGAAGCGGCGTTTCAAGCGATCCGCGACGGCGCGACGGGGTACTGTCAGACGGAGGGTATCCCCGAACTGCGCGCCGCCGTCGCGGAGGACATTTCGACCTCGCGCGGCGTTGACGTGTCGCCCTCTCAGGTCGTCGTGACGCCGGGCGCGAAGCCGATCATGTTCTTCGGGATGCTCGCGTGCGTCGATCCGGGCGACGAGGTGATCTATCCCGACCCGGGATTCCCCATCTATGAATCCGTCATCCGGTTCGTCGGCGCGACGCCCGTGCCGCTGCCGTTGCGGGAGTCGCTCGATTTCCGGTTCGACGTGAGCGAATTGCGCTCGCTCATCACCGACAAGACGCGGATGCTCATTCTCAATTCGCCGCAGAACCCGACGGGCGGGGCGTTGGGCGAGGAACAAATCAAAGCGATTGCGGAACTCGCCGTCGAACGCGATTTTTGGGTGCTGTCGGACGAGATTTACGCGCGACTTCAATATGACGATCATTCTCGACGGCGCGTCGAAAGCGTACTCGATGACGGGCTGGCGCATCGGGTGGGGCGTCATGCCGGAGCGGTTGGTGAAAGCCGTGTCGTTGTTGATGGTGAACTCGAACTCGTGCACGGCGACCTTCACACAGCACGCCGCTGTCGCCGCGTTGACAGGTCCGCAGGACTCGGTAGACGCGATGCGGGCGGAGTTCCTCGCGCGGCGCGAACTGCTGATCGACGGGTTGAACGGGATTGAGGGCGTCCGGTGTCGCAAACCGGCGGGCGCGTTTT
>JAQBWJ010000135.1 GCA_027625215.1 Candidatus Poribacteria bacterium | reverse complement strand
AACTTGAAACGGTACGACGCGCTCTGGGTCGGCTACGGGGCGAACCTGCAAGGAAACGACGGACTGTCGCATTTCAACGAGAACGCGATACGCCACTTCGTTGCGCGGGGCGGGGTTGTCGTCGCGTTCGCGCCGAACACGCGCCCGGCGCGCGGCAACAAACTGTCGTGGGTGCCGGACCCGCTCGTCGTCTCGAAAGACCGTCTTGACAAGGAGGGGGGCGATCCGACGTTGGCAGGGATTCCCTACTTCCGCGCGCCGCACGCGATTGCCGCCAATCAGTTGAAGCCGACGGTCTGGTGGTCGGACTGGAGCGACCGATACTCGATTCTCGCCCATACAACGGTCGATGTGCGCGGCGACAAACAAGAAGTCTCTGCGGCGATGTTGCTGCCGTACGGACAAGGGCTGTACGTCGTGATGGGCTTCGGACCCGAATCACCGAGCGACCTGTCGTGGAGTTTCCCGCTCGCGCAGAACATCCTTCATCAAGTGATCGAGTGGAAAGAGAAGCGTGAGACGCAGCAGTTCGTCGCGTGATGGGTCGCGGCGGCGTCGGTGGTCACGCGCCGCCTGTCTATGGACGACCGTTATCGCGTGCGTCGTCGCATTGTCCGCCTGCCGCGATCCAGTGGAATCCGTCGGCGACTTCGAGGGGAGTCAGGGACAACGTCCGTCGCTGTTCCCTGTTTCGGTGAACGGGAAGTTCGGTTATATCGACGCCAGAGGCGCGGTCGTGATCGAGCCGCGTTTCGACGGCGTGGGTTCGTTCGCCGAAGGGTTGGCGTGGGCGCGCATCGGGGAGCGGTTCGGGTACATCAACTCGTCCGGCAGCTACATCATTCCGCTGAACTTTCATGACGCTTGGACGTTCTCCGAAGGACTTGCTCTTGCCCAAGACGAATCGTTCCTGTACGGGTATATCGACCGCTCCGGCGCGTATGTCATCGAACCGCAGTACACCTTCGGAGGACGCTTTACGGACGGGTTGGCGGGGGTCGTTCAGGGGGAACGGTACGGCTACATCGATCCGCTCGGAGCGTTCGTCATCCCGCTGACATTCCCGTTTCAAGTGGCGTTCGGCGAGTTCTGGGAGGGTCGCGCCTCCGTGAAGATCAACGGTCGGGTCGGCTATCTCGACAAGACCGGCGCGGTCGTCATTCCAGCGGAGTACGACGATTTCGACCCGGTGGTGTTCCCGCGCTTCCGCGATGGGTTTGTTGTCGCCCGACGAGAGGGCAAAGCGGGCTTTATTGATCGAGCCGGGAAGTGGTTGTCGCCGCCGATTTTCGAAGACGCGCTGCCGTTTTCAGAGGGACTCGCCGCCGTCCGCACGGAGGAAGGCGTCGGATATGTGAACCAAGAGGGGGAACTCGTCATTCCCCCGCAGTATGACGACGGCGGCATGTTCTCAGAGGGGCTAGCCTCCGTCAGAGACGCGACACAAATCGGGTTTATCAACCGGACGGGAGCCGTTATCATTGAAATGACTATCGAATATCATTGGGAGATGCCCGTGTTCTTCGGTGGCGTTGCGCGCATCCGAACTCCCGACGGCGAACGATACCTCAATCGACAAGGCGAATTCGTGTGGAAGCTGAAGCGACCGTAAGTCCCAAACCGCGCCGCGAAAACTGGTTCGACCGCTTCATTCGACAGGCGTTCGGCAACGTGAATGCAAAGTCGTACCAAGCGACGAGCATGTTCATCATTATTGTCATCTTCGTGTCCATCCTGTTGCTCGTGTTCTCAACAGTCGATTACACGTCTGGCGACGACACCGAACCGTACGCGATCTTTTTCCTACTAGGCGAAACAATCGTTCTCATCATCTTCACGTTGGAGTACGCGGCGAACGTCTACGTCGCCGCGCGAAAACGCGATTACATCTTCGGATGGTGGGGCATCGTCGACTTGGCGGCAATCGTACCGTCGTTTATGGTTGTGATGGCGGAATGTTTCGTATTCATCGAAGTCGGAGAGTGGACGTTTCAAGAGTTGCGCGTCGCTCGAGTTTTTCGGGTGTTGCGGTTCTTGCGATTGTTGCGAATCGCCAAGTTGATGAAGGTGATCCATGCGAAATCCAACGAGTCTAAGATGAGGCGGTTCAACACGTTCCGACTCGACCTTGAAATCTACTTCACCGCCCTGTTTTCGGTCCTCGTAGTCTCCAGCACGCTGATCTACTACGCCGAGTTTCCCGTTCAGCCGGAGGTGTTTGAGAACATCCCGACGGCGATGTGGTGGGCGATTGTCACAATGACCACGGTCGGGTACGGCGACATGACCCCTCAAACGGCGATGGGCAAGATCGTCGCCGGATGCACGGCGTTGTCCGGTTTGGCGTTGTTCGCGCTGCTGATGAGCGTGATGGGCAAGTCGATGCTGCACGGACTGTTCGGTGTCGATGTCCCTGAGACGGAGGATGAAAGCGTGTCCGTCCCACAACAGATTGAAGAGTTGGGGCGATTGCGCGACCTGAGCCTGCTGACAGAGGACGAGTTCCAATCAAAGAAGACGGATCTGCTCACGCGGATGTAGCAGGTGGTCAGTCGCCCAACGCCGCTTCAAACCGCTTGGACAGATGCGTTAATCGGTCGCGGGCGTCGCGCTTCGCCGAAAGCGACTCGAACGCCAACTCCAGCGCCGCGCGGGTGATCGCCAGCAGCGGTGGGTCGGAGGGACGACGCACGGCGTCGATGTGTTTCTCCACGACCGCCGCCGCCTCCAGCACGTCGGACTTCCGTTCGGCGGGAACGCGCACCCGCAAGTAGGTGCCCAGTATATCCACCGTGACCGATTCGTATTCCTCGCCGTTCACGTCGTTGTCGAGATCCATCGTCCGTTCCTCGCCTTTTCCCCGGTTAAGCCAATGATTCGATCAGCGCGTCCCGCATCACTTCGACGGGAGCCGTTTTGCCCGACCACAACTCCAGCGCGATGGCGCCCTGATGCACCAACATCCCAAGCCCGTTCAACGTTTGACAGCCGCGATTCGCCGCTTGTCGCAATAACGGCGTCTCCGGCGGCGCGTAGATGATGTCGTAGACGCGCATCGTCGGCGCGAACAGTTCATCGGGGAGCGAGAGCGCGTCGTGAGTGTGCATTCCGGCGGAAGTCGTGTTCACCAACAACGCGGAGCCCTCAGCCGCCTTCAGCAACCCCGCCGAATCGAGCCCGCAGCCGCACGCCGTCACGCCCATCCTGTCGGACAGTTCGTCCGCGAGCCGATGCGCCTTCGACGCGGTGCGATTCGCCACGACGATCTCCGACGCGCCCGCGCGCGCCAACGCCGCGACAACCGCCCTCGACGCCCCGCCCGCCCCCATCACGACGACTTTCGATCCCTTCGGCGACGGAAATCCAACTTCCTCCATCGCTCGGAGAAACCCGCGCGCGTCCGTGTTGTCGCCATAGATGCGTCCGTCTTCCTCGAAGACGAGCGTGTTGATCGCGCCGACGAACTCCGCTTCGGGACTCATCTTGTCGACCAACGGGATGAGCGCCTCCTTGTGCGGGATCGTCGCGTTGATCCCGCGCACGCCCGACGCGCGAAATCCCGCGACGGCGGACGGCAGATTTTCCGGCGTCACATGAAACGGCACATAGACCCAGTTCAACCCAAGCGAGCGGATCGCCGCATTGTGCATCGCGGGCGACCGTGTATGCGAGATCGGGTCGCCGATCACCCCGACGACAGTCGTGTTGCCGTTGATCGCGCTCATGTGGATAGAGGTTTCTTGGGCGGCGGTTCCGGTTTCTTCGGTTCTTGTTTCGGCGGTTCGACAGGCTTCGATTCCTTCACCGCAGCACGTTCCGGTCCGCGTTGCTCGATGACTGTCTCCTCACGTTCGGGGGGAACGCGCTCCTCGCGTATGGGGGCGATCTCCGTTGCGCGTACCAGTTCTTCGTTGAGTTCGCGTTGTTCGACGGATGGCTTCGGCGTCGGTTCGACGCGACGGCTCGGCGACATCAGACGCAACGCCTTCTCTCTCGCCTCGCGCAGACGCGGGTAGAGCACGTCGCGGTAGCCTGTCGCCTCTTGCGGGACTTCGAGCGCGGCGACCATTCGCCGATATTCCTTCTCATCAAGATATCCGAACGTTTCGACGATGCCGACATACCAATCGCGGAACTCTTTCTCGCGCGCGTGCCATCCAGGCATCAACCGCCGCAGGAACTTCATCTTCTTCATCAGGTTCAACTGCCAGTCCTTTGACTGCCAATCGAACGTGAACTCCTTACCCAAGAAGATGAACGACGGGCGGTTGAAATGGACGTAGGAGATCGTGTCGCCGTTGGACGGGTTGATGCCGTAGCGGGCGTGGTCGCGTTGGCGTTTTTCCTCGCTGGTGAGAAGGTGCGAGACGTAGACCTCGTCCTTAATGCACATCACTTTGTGGAGGTTGCGGAGAACCGCTTTCGTCGCGGCGAAGTCGAACTCCTCGCGGTCTTTGACGAAGGTGCGGCGCACCAGTTCCGCGTATCGCCGCGCGAGTTTGATATCTTCATACTGAATCAGGTCGTAGACGCGCATCGCAAAGTGACGCCGCTCCTCGTCGTCCAAGTCCGACATTTGACCGACGAACTCCTCGACAAGATCGCGGTACGCGACGGCGAGCGCTTCACCCTTGCTCTTGTATTGCTGGATGAGGATGCGCCCCTTCTCTCGCAACGTCGATTCGTATGTCTTTTCCACCTCCGCGCCGAAGCGGTGAGGTTGTTCCGCCGCGACACGACCGAGACGAAACGCCTGCAAATTTTGGCTCAGATCGCTCGACGGGACGGACTGCTCAATCGCCCACAAGAGCGATTCCAACGACATCGGCAGAAGCCCCCGTTGATACGCGGCGCCAAGCATCATCAAGTTACCGTAGACCTTATTCTCCAAATATCGGACGGACTGAGTGAAAAAGTCCGCCGTAAAATAACCGCCCGGCTTCACGTACTTGCGGATGACGGACTCCATGTCGTCTACACGGAACGTCTCGCGTCCGGTAAGAGAGCGCATCGTTTCGGTGCGGTTCGTGTTGAGGACGACGTTCGTGCGATTCGGCGCGGCGACCCGCTGATTTCCGCGCGGATCGACGGCGCGGGCGACTTCCACCGCGTCCATGCCCAAGATCACGTCGGCGCGACCCGTCGGGATGATCGGCGAGAAGACGGCTCCCGGCGTTTTCGACAACACCATGTACGAATAGACGCCGCCGTTGCGGATCGCCAACCCTTTTCGGTCGCAAAAGGCGACGTCGTACCCCTCGCGGTACGCGGCTTGGACAAGCACCGCCGAAACAACGCCGATCCCCATACCGCCGACGCCCGCAGCGTAGATGTAGTAGAGGTCGTCGAAGTTGCACGGAGCCGGTTCGCGGTCAATCTGGATCGGGAAGTCGCGCCGTTGCGGTTTCATCTTCCTCACGACAACCACCTCCTCGAACGACGGACACACTTTACTCTTGGCGCACGCCAAATCCGACACGCACGTCGAACGGTCCGTCTCGACCTTTTGCCCGTAGTCGGTGCCCACGAAAACGAGTCCAGGACACCCTGTCCGCGAGGTGCACTCGCCGCAGTTTTCGCACACTTCAGGCGTGATGTTGACGTGCGTCTCTTTCGGCAGGAAGCCCTGTTCGCAGATTGTCGTACGCTTGTCGTTGCGAACTTTGCGGTGATAGGTGATGCCGCACTCTTTGTCGGAGATGATGATCTTCACGCCGTCCAGCATGACGGTCTGTTCGACGAGGTGTCGGAACCCGTGATGCTCGGACGGATCGGTGTGCACAACCATGATCCCATGCTGTTGGGCGAAGCCCTGCGCGGCGCGTTCGATGCTTTGCGCGCGCGTTTGATTGCCCATCAGATCGAGTTCGAGTCCGGGCGTCGTCTGATGTCCCGTCATCGCGGTCGTCTTGTTGTCAAGGATGACGAAGGTGACGTTCTGGTCGTGCTTGATCGCGTCGGAGATGGCGATCATGCCGCTGTGGAAGAAGGTCGAGTCGCCCATGAAGACGACCTGCTTGTTCGTGATGAACGGGTCGATGCCCGCGCCCGTGCCGCCGCCGAGTCCCATGCCGGACAGGTTGTGCATCAGGTGGTCGAACGGCTCGTACTTGAACATCACGTAACAGCCCACATCGCCGTGAAAGACAACTTTCAGCGGCGGCGAGTGGTGATGCGTCCGCATGTACTCCGGGTCGTTGAAGTCGCGCACCATGTCCTCGAAGACCATACCCGCGTCGCGGTGGGGGCAGCCGGGACAGAAGCCGGGTGATCGTGTCGGAATCTGCGTTAGTTGCGACGATTCGAACGACGGTTTGTCGATGACGAGCAGGTCGGCGATTTCCGCCTCGCGTCGAAGTCGCGCCTCGTCCGCGTCTACCATCGGGAACTGACGGAACAACGACGCAAGCCGTTCGATGAGCACCGACGGGGAGAGTCCGAGCGTGTCGGGGAGCCCTTTGAGCCCGAACGGAAACGTCTTCCCCCAGATGCGCGGGATGCGTCCGACCACGCCGTCGCGTTCTGCATCGACAAGGAAACTCTTGATCTCGTGTTCAACGAGCGGACGAC
>JAQBWJ010000134.1 GCA_027625215.1 Candidatus Poribacteria bacterium | reverse complement strand
GTCTTTTATCGCACCGCGTACGGCAACTGGACGCATGGCGTCGCACCGCTGGTCGGCGTTGGGCGAATCGACCTGACCTCCGGCGACATCGACCCGCTCACCCACCGACACGGAATGCAACCGCCGTGGAACACGTTTTGGGGCACCGCCGACGAGTCGATGAATTTCACCGTCGGCGGCAACATCCTCTACATCTGCCATCAGGGGACGTTGAGCGGCTTCAACGTCGAGACGGGGGAACTGTTCGTCATCGGCGGGAACCGGGATACGTGGGGCGGCGTGCCGTCCGTCCCTTGGGCGCGGAACGAGTGGCATGGACCCGGTCGGGGAAGCGTCGCCATCAGCGGGAATCGGCTTTATTGGATGACGGGCAGCCGCGTCATTGCGATTGAGGGAACGGTCGAGGGGAGAGTCGATCAAGAGGTGGAGACGCCCGCGCTACCGATGACTTCTGCCCCCGTCGCGCATCACCCCGCAACATCGACCGACTGGCGCGCCGAACTCGCCGAGCACGTTGAGTCGGTGATCGGTGGGACGCTTGCGCCGTTGTATGTTGAAATCGGGTTGGCGGGGCGCGAGTTCGCGTTCGCGCACTCGTCCGAGACGTTTCGAGCGTTGTCGAAGGCGTACCCGCATCTCGACGCGCCGCTGCAAGAGCGTGTCCGCAACACCCTTGCGCGGGAGTGGCAAGCGCATCCGCCGTACTCATCCGAAGGGTTCTACCCGCTCGATCAGGGCGAACGGCGCGAGTTGTTTGTCTGCCGCCGAACGTGTTGGAGCGCGAACGCGGTGTCCCTCAACCACACGCCATCGGATGGATGGACGCCGTTCTGCTCTACGTCGAACGACTCGATGCGTGGGATGCCGTTGAACGCGATTTTACGGTGATCAGCGCCGCGTACGACGATTGGGTGGCGACTCACGACCGTCTCAGCGCGGCGGAAGCGCGGCTCTATCGCAACCGACATTTGGGCGGGTTGATCGCCTACCGCGCTCTTGCCGAGCGGTTCGCCCCCGATACCCTTGCCGATGTGGACGCGCGGATCACCGCGCTGCGCGAAACGTTGGTGGGCGAGTTCTACGAGGGCGCGGGTAACGTCCAGTTCAAGGCGGTGCACAACAGCGCGGAACTCGACCGCTTCATCGGCGGCGGCAACGCGCTCTTCGACAAAGTGCGCCCGCATCGCGCGACCATCGCCAAACTGAACGACCTAACCCCCGTCGTCGGCGAAATCCTGCGCGAATCGGCGTTCCCCGCCGCGAAGACCTACATGGACGTGATCGACACGGTGATGCCGGGCTGGTGGCTCGTCGGCGAGGAACGACAAGTCCACTTCGGCGAGAACTTCATGGACTTCCCCCACGTCAGCCGCAACCTGTTTTTGGCGAAGGCGTACGCGATGGGGTTTCGCGCCGCTGCGTTGGAGCCGTACGTCGATATTCCCTACTGCGAAGGCGATCTCTACTACATCGAAAAGATCGTCGCAATGTTGGAGGCGTGGTAAGGAGATCAGGCGAGCCGTTCGCCCGCGTAACGGAGGACGTTGTGACGCGGCGGGCGGTACCCGGTGGCGACAGCGGCGAGAATCTCGTCCCGACGCGCCTGAACCTCATCCGCCGGGAGTTCAACCACCACATCGTCCACGTCGTGAGGTCCGATCTTCCATTGCCCGACAACCGCGCCCTTGAACTCCCCGTCGATCAACAGGTGCTGCAACACTTTCAACCCCTTGAACCGCTCCTTCAACTCGCTGCGGTGCGAGCGGACGAGGATGTCCTGGTCGTGCAGCATGAAGGTCGCGCGGGGAATGTCCTGCGGCGGCAAGTCTGCGTCGTCGGGGCGAACCCATCCGTACACGTCTTCCAGCGTCGCCGCGAAAATCTGACCTTCCTGCTCCAACTCGTCCAGCAGCCCGTTCAACCGCTTGCCCGTCCAGCCCGACCAGTCCTTGATCTGCTCGGTCGTCGCAAAGACGTGGTTTTCGAGGAACCGCTCCAGAACCTCCGCCGCCGCGTCCTCCCACACGCGGGCGTGCAGATCAACGTTTGCCCATGCCGCCGCGAAATCGACGCAGATGCGCTCCCACTCCATATGGCTGATCTGGTCTTCGTAGATGAGACACGCCTCCTGCATCCGGTTCAGCGCGGGCGCGATGTGTTTGCCCAAGATGCCCGTCTCTTCCCGAATCTGCGGCGTTTTGATGGGTCCCTTCTCCCGCACGACCTTCAGCACCGCTTCCTGCACCTCAGTCAGATGGGGGATCGGGCGGCGAAAGGTGATGGCGTACAGTTCCAAGTCTTCCGCGAGCACGTATCCAACCGTCCCGGCGAGAAATCGCCCCTTTGCGTACTCCTTCGTCCCGCGCATCCGAGCCGCTTCCTCCACGTCATCGAACGCGCAGCGGTGCACGAGATGCGGCGGCGAGCCGGGACCCATGTCCGTCGCGACGGGTTGCAGGATACGGACGAGGTCGCGGTAGGCTTCGGGCGTTTCGGCGCGCGCGGTCAGTCCCTGACGACGGAGCCGTTCGGCGTAGACGGTTGAGATGTCGAGGTCGAACATTGGTCGGTACTCCCATCGGTGGGCGTTTGTCGACGGATGGGCGACCGCCGGTCGCCCCTACTCCTCTAGGAACGGACGATTTAATCGACTGTGGTACGGCTTCTCCATCACGGCGCGTTCGCGTTCGTTCGCCCATTCGGGGATGTCGTAGGACGGGACGTACGCCATGTTGCCCGCCGTGTAGCGCGTCAGAATACTGCGTCGCGGGTGATCCGCCGTCCAGGGGAGCGTGCCGTGCGTCGTCGCTTCGGTGAAGATGACGGCACCGCCCGCCTTGCAAACGACCTGCCGTATCTCGCCCTGATGTTTTTCATATCGCCGGATCGACGAGGGACACGCGACGTTGCTCTTGTGGCTGCCGGGGATGACGGACACGCCGCCGTCGCCGGGGTTCACATCGGTCAGTTGGAAGGTGACGACGGTCAACCCGTTGTGCATCCGCCCGTTCTGCCAGATGTAGTACTGGTTCGGGTCGAAACCCGGTCCCGACGAGCCGTGAAAGGTGTGCCCCTCCGCCCCTTTCTCCATCGACAGGAGAAACATGTGGTGATCCATCCGAAAGCCCTTGCCGAGAATCTCGTTCAGCGCCAAAACGATGCGCGGGTGGGCGAGCATGTGGCGGAACGGCAGGCAGTACGGTTCCTCCCAAGCGAGCATCCCGCCCATTTCGCCGCGCCCGAACTCGCCTTTCAGTCCGGGCGATTCGCCAGACAGCGACTGCTCCGGTGGGCGGACGCGCATCTTGTCGATGTGGCAGTCAATGGCGGCGTTCGCGTCGGCGACCTCCTTCGGCGTCAGCACGTTTTCGAGGACGATGTAGCCGTTCAGGTCGAATAGATAGCGTTCTTCGTCGGTCAACATTCGGATGTTCCTCCCGATCCCGTGTGTTGGGGGTTCGGGGGAGAGTGTATCCGAGCGACAGGGTTCGGCGAAAGGTCGCCGCTTGATCTGTCGAGAGGTCTTCCCGCATAGTCGTTCCCGTTCTCATTTCCACCTTTTCATTTTCTAACGGATATCAAGGGGGTTTCCCACCATGAGCGTTCGAGGGTTCGTCGCCGCGTCGTTGATGTTGAGCCTGTTCACCCGAACGGGTTCCTCCCAGTTCCAGCAGACCGAATCGCCGGAGTTCTTGAAAGACGGCTCCCTCAAGTTCTTCCTGCGCGCGCCGGACGCGAACGCCGTCTATCTGACAGGCGGTTTCGTCCCGGACGGCAAAACGGCGATGACGAAGGACGCCGAGGGCATCTGGTCGGTGACGATCCCGCCGCTGGAGCCGGATATCTACGGCTACAAGTTCGAGGTGGACGGCGTGTCGATTGTCGATCCGATGAACTATGACGGTCGGCTGGGGCGATGGCACGAAAGTCTGTTGTTCGTGCGCGGCGAGACGCCTCGACTGTACGAGGAACAGAACGTGCCGCGCGGGACGGTTCACATTCACGCCTACGAGTCGAACTCGTTGGAGGCGTTGCGCCGCGTGCGCGTTTACACGCCTCCCGGCTACCGCGCCGATGCCGAGACGCCCTACCCCGTCGTCTATCTGCTGCACGGCTACGGCGACTACGAAGGCAGTTGGAGCGAGGTCGGGCGCGCGGACGTGATCGCCGACAACCTGATCGCGGCAGGAGCCATCGTGCCGTCGGTGATCGTGATGCCGAAGGGTCACACGCATCCCTCCGAACTGACGAGCCGCACGGGTCCGCTCTCGGATCGCGGTTTCGCGGACGACCTGCTGAACGACATCATGCCGCTGGTCGAACGGGAGTACGCCGTCTCGACGGACCGGGAGAAGACGGCGATTGTCGGGCTGTCGATGGGCGGCGGTCATGCGCTGAACATTGGGTTGAAGAATCTGGACGAGTTCGCGTGGATCGGCGGGTTCAGTTCCGCCGCGCCGACGGAGGGGTTGGACGAGTCGTTCGCCGACGCGAAGCGACACCCGGAACAACTCAAACTGCTGTGGATCGGCATCGGGCGCGACGACTTCCTGTTCGAGCGCAACGAGCAGTTCCGCTCGTGGCTGGACGAGAGCGGCATCCCCTACACGCCGCACATCACGGACGGCGGGCATACGTGGGCGATCTGGCGGGACTATATCGCGGAGTTTTTGCCGCTACTGTTCAAATAATCCGCATGTCGATCCAAACCTTGACAAACTGTTCTCCTGCCCATATTACGATTGAGATTGGGGAACAGAATATGTCGAATACGGCGCATGTTGTTGTTGAGGATTTCGGAAGGCGAGACAACCACAACGGGAACCGAGACTGCACTGTTAAGGCTAAAGCAAAGCCGAATCGATACGGAGAGGAAGGCGAACCATGCACTGATAAAGGGGCACCGTTTACGGTGGTCAATGAGATTGTCTGTTCCCGGTTGGGTCAGTTCATTGGTCTTAACATTCCGCCATTTGGAGTGGCTATCCTAGATGACCGTCCCCACTTTATCAGTGTTTTGTTTGATGGGATTCAAACAACTCCAGAAGAATTCGTTCGGATTGATCCGAGAATGGCGACAGGCGTCTTCGCTTTCGATGTATATGTCATCAATGGAGATCGAAACCGCGACAGCATTCTTCGCAATGGCGTGATGCACCAGCATTTCGCTTTCGATTTTGGGCACGCTTTGTTTGGCTTTAAGAAAGGAAGAGATTACGGCGATAAGAACGAACTACGCGAACATGGAAGCAACACACATCTCCGTTTTAAGTATTTTGATAAAGAGGATGGTTTAGGAGTATTCGGTCACGAACAAAAGGATGATAAAACTAAAGATCATTGTTTTATGGAGCTGATCCCAAACGGAAAATACTTGGCGGAATGGACGAATCGAATCAAGGAGATTCCTGATTGGTTAATCCAAAGCGCTATCGATGATGCTTGGCATTTTGTTGGTAAGGAACAGGCGTTAACTGCTCACGAAAAGCTGGCATGTTATGACTTTCTGATACGAAGACGGGATCGGGTTAAGCCATTGATCGAGAGATTCTTGCCGAAAATGAGGACAGCATGAGTGCTTTGGGTGCTGATCTACCGGATGAAGTCAAAACGGTCGTCCACACGATGGCGTCGGGCGGATACACTTGGTACGGTCCTGCTGAAGTGGCGTCCAGGGGTCGTCTTCCGCGCGAGCAAGTCGAGACGATTCTCGCATCTCATCCCAACTTGTTCGTCCCCAACGGCATTTTGATCGGTGGAATCCGAGTCTATTCGCTTGCTGCTCGAAAGCCGGGCGAATAGCCAACGGTCAAATCAGGATGCACGGACTCCGCATCACGACCAAACTCAAATCCTCGTGGGCAAGGGCGTCCAGAAACGCCTGCTTTGTCGCGGGACGGTCGAACGGATCGACCACTCGCACGAAGTCGATCTGGCAGGCGGCGGCGAAGTCTTCGGGGAGAATTGGACGAACGGCGTCGCCCATTGCGGTGACGCCCGTCGTCGGACTCGGTTGGCAGCCGGAGAGCGCCGTCGTCAGGTTGTCGAGGACGAGCACGACCATCCGCGTGCGGTTGTAGGCGGCGTTCACCAACCCGTTGATCGCCGTGTGGTAGAACCCCGAATCGCCGGGACAGGCGATCACCCGTGCGTCCGGGTTCACCCGCGCAATCCCCGCGCCGATCCCGACGCACGACCCCATCGACATCTTCACGTCCAACATCTCGAACGGCGCGATCATCAGCCGCACCGCGCAGCCCGGATCGACGAGTAGGACGCCCTTCTCCCCGCGTTCTTCGAGCGCGGCGCGCAAGGCGTCGAACGTCGGGTCGTACGGGCAGCCGGGACAGAAGCCGTCCGCGACGGCGGGCACTTTGGGGGTTGCTGAGAGGGGCGGCGCGGTGAACGCCTTGAAGTCGCGGAGCGGCGGCGCGTCGATCTCGAAGAACGCCGCCAAACCCTTCGCCAACTCGCCCGCGAGCAGTTCGCCCTCTTTGGGGAAGTACCCCGCGCGCTTCCCGACGATCTCCGTCGTCAGCCGCGCCTCCTGAGCGAGCGCCTTCACCTGCGTCTCAACGT
>JAQBWJ010000133.1 GCA_027625215.1 Candidatus Poribacteria bacterium | reverse complement strand
CCGTAGTCGCGCAGCAGGTTCGCCATCGTCAGCAGCCCGCCGAGCCAGATGAGGGCGTCCCACGCGCTTTTGTTCGAGACGATATCGTCCCACTTTTCGATCCAAGTCAGCAGCAACAGCGCGACGCCGAGCCACGCGACCAACGACGTGCCCATCCCATGTAGCGACTTCGACATCCAAAAGAAGATCATCAGCGCAAAAATCGCCGTCATGCCGATCTCGCGCAGGGTCCACGACCCCATCTTGTCCAACTGGTCTTTCGCCGCGAGTCGCGCCGCCTCAACGTCCGTGATCGACGGGCGCATCAGAAAATACATTAGGAGAGGAAGCCCGGCAAACGAGATGATTCCCGGCACAATCGCGCCGAGCGCCCAGTGGTTCCAAGTGAACTCAATGCCGAACACATCCGCCGCCGCCGCCGCGACGAGCGGGTTCGCCGCCATGCCCGTCATGAACATCGCCGCCGCGATCAGGTTTGCGTGTCCACCGACGGAGACGAGGTAACGCCCGGCGCGCTCCGGTTGGTGGTCGGGGAAGGAGTCCAACGCCTCCGCCAACGAGCGGACAATCGGGGCGAGCACCCCGCCGCCGCGCGCCGTGTTCGAGGGGATGATCGGTCCAAGAATGAACTCCGCCGAACAGATCGCGTATCCTAACCCCAATATCGACTTGCCAAGTTTGACGACGAGCGTCAGGGCGATCCGATACCCGAGCCCCGTCCGCACAACTGCCCCCGCGAACAGAAACGCCGCGACGACGAGCCATACGGTGTCGTCCGAAAACCCGACCAACGCCTCTTTGATCGTGATGACCTTGCCCGCCGTCGCAAAGACGAGTCCGAACAGCACCATTGGGCCCATCGGGAAGGGTCGCAGTAAAAAACTGGCGATCACTGTCACAAAGACCGCGAACAGCCGCCACGCTTGAGGTTTGACATCCTGCGGCACGGGGATAAACCATACTACCGCGCCGATGGCGACGCAGAGCGCAAATCGTGTCCAACGTTGGACAAATGTGAAATCGTCTTGGATCATGCGTACCCCATATCTGAGAAATATGTAGGACGCCCTATCGTTCCACGAGCATCGACGTTTTGTAAAGCCGCCCGTAGGTCGTCAGAAGTTTGTGAAAACGCAGAGATTCTCACGTCGCCTCCTAAGTGAGGCTCCACAGAATGACGCAGGGTTGATTGACGGTTCAGGAACGTGTGACTACCTACTTCGTCACTCTCATGTTCGCGCCGTCGTACACCAGTACGTCACATTGCGGCGATTGCGCCGCCGAACGCCTTGTGTTAATCATCCGTGCAAGAGATTCTTACATCGACCCACTTATGAAAAATACAGGAGACGAATTCGTGGCATCATCCGATAAAGTGCGCGCGTGCGCGGTCGGCATGGGGATCGGCAGACCGAACGGTATGGCGATCTCAAACGATCCGCGCGGCGAAGTGACTGCCCTCTGCGACCTAGACGAAGCCCGTATGAAGGAGTTCGCCAAAGAACTGCCCGGCAAGGTGAAGTTCTACACCGACTATAAAAAGATGTGTGAAGACCCGAATATCGACGCCGTATTCGTCGGAACGCCGAACCAGTACCACGTGCCCGTCGCGCGCGAAGTGGTCGCCGCCGGGAAGCACGTCATGGTGACGAAGCCGCTCTCCGACAGCGAGGAAGCAGCCGCCATTCTGGTCGAAGAGGCGGAAAAGGCAGGCGTCGTCAACATGATGTCGTTGAGCACCCGGTTCAGTTCCAGCGTGCAGCATCTTGGCAAACTCGGCGGCGAGGGCTACTTCGGCGACTTCTATTACGCCCGCGCCCGCAGCGTGCGTCGCAACGGTATCCCCGCGTGGAATCTTGGGTTCATCAAGAACGGCGGCGGCGCGTTCCGCGACATGGGTGTCCACGCGCTCGACGCGGTGTGGTGGACGCTTGGGATGCCGAAGCCGGTAAGCGCGGTCGGCGTCGCGGGCGCGAAGTTCGGACCCGTTGGCAGGGGCTACTGGAACAATCAGAAGCCGGAGAAATCGCTCTACACCCAATACGACTCGGACGACTACGCGGGCGGGTTCATTCGATTTGAGAACGGCATCGGGCTACAGATCGAGAGTTTTTGGGCGTCGCATCAACCGGGCGAGTTCCAGATGGAACTGTTCGGCACGGAAGCGGGCGCGATCATGTGTCCGCTGACGCTCTACCGCTGCGACGATTACCAGGAGAAGGATATCCGCGTCGATCTGCCGCGCCAGAAGCAGGGCTTCGACCTGATCGCGCACGAGTTCATCAACAGCATCCTCGACGGCAAGGAATGTCCCGCGCCGCTGCGTCACGGCTTGATTGTCCAGCAGATGATGGAAGCGTTGTTGCGAAGCGCGGAGTCGGGCAAGGAAGAGCTCGTTCGCTCGTAAACGTTTGAGAAGGGAAATGACCTAATGACGCCGGAACAGGATCGGTGGAAAGCGCAGTTTGAACGCGACGGATATCTCATCATCCCGAACCTGTTCCCGCGTCAGGAGGCGACGCGACTCAAGGCGGAGTGTCTGCGAATCCTGAACAGTCTCGGAAACCCGTCTGAAGGCATCCTCAAGACGGGGGTCTACGTCGGACTC
Source organism: Candidatus Poribacteria bacterium (assembly GCA_027625215.1). Lineage (GTDB taxonomy): Bacteria > Poribacteria > WGA-4E > JAQBWJ01. Next base: position 3,978 of record JAQBWJ010000133.1, on the reverse strand, counting down.
GCGGCGAACAGCGAGGTCTTCGCGGAAGCCGTCGCGGATTCCCGGTTGTTGGATGTGCTCGAAGCGACGCTCGGCGAGGAGATCGAGTTCCTCAGCGACAAGTTCGTCTTCAAGAACGACTCAACCGGATTCGGCAGCCCCTGGCACCAAGACTGGCACTATTGGCACGGGTCGAACAAACACTCGATCTGGGTCGCGTTGGACGACGTGACTACGGACAACGGCGCGTTGAAAGTGATGCCGGGTTCCCACCTCGCCCCCATCACCCACGACGGCGACGCGAGCGACGGTCACGGCTTCGGACACCGAATGCGTCCCGACGCGGTGGATGAATCGAAAGCCGTCACGGGCGAAATGGAAGCGGGTGGCGCGATCTTCTTTTCCGATCTCACGCTGCACTCCAGCCATCCGAACACGACCGGAGCCGACCGCTGGGTCTGGATTCCCACCTACCGCGACGCTTCAGCGGACGACCCCGACTACAAGTGGGCGGTGGCGAGAAAGATTGTTCGATAACACCCGCCCATCTGTTGAGTTCTCGATGCGTTCCAATGGGCATCACTTGGTTGGGTGGAATAGTTGTCCTGCCAACCGAGACGGCAAGCGAATCTCTAGGCATTGGACAACGAGAATCGTGATGACACCTTCCTCAACAACGCCCTCAAATGCGACATGAAACACGGTGGACAACCGCCTGTTTATGTACTTGAACTGAAGGCGCCTCACGGCGCATAAACGCCTTTGGATAGGGCTTTTAAACGCGAAGTTAAGGTATTTCGTACACGCTCTTGGTACTCAAAGAAGTGTACAGTTTTTTACAGAAATATTACGACTTTTCGACGGATTCCTCATTGACGAGTACGCCGTCGCATGGTAGATTATGGCAACGCACTTCTCTTTTGTCCAATACGCATTTCTTTTATACAGGGATCACGAGCAGGAGTCTGTCCAATGCTGGGCAATTCGCGTTTGGTCGAGAAGTACCATATCGAAGAGTCGATTGGGAATGGTTCGTTTTCGATAGTGTACCGAGCCGTCGAGAAGAGTTGCGACCGACGTGTCGCCATCAAAGCCCTCCAACGAGACGCCTACGAAAAAGGCGCCTACCAGTACGCCCTCGGCGAGATCAGCGCCTTGGGACGCATCTGGGAACATCCGAACATCGTGTCCATTCACACCGTCGAGCCGGGTGACGACAAGTACCTGTCCTTCCTCGTGATGGAGTATGTGGAGAGCAGTCTCCGCGAGTTCATGGAGAAGGGCAAACTCCCGCTGAGTTGCGCCCTCGCGTTCGCGTATGACATCTGTTCAGGATTGGCGTACGCGCATCATCAGGACGTGATTCATCGGGACATCAAGCCCCGCAATATCCTCGTCACGTCGGACATGACGGCGAAGGTGTCCGATTTCGGCGTCGCGTTGGTGCGTCAGGCGTCGTACGAGGTCGGTTCCACCTTCGCCGGAACGCGCCGCTACATGGCTCCCGAACAGTACGACGAGTCGTACGACCATCGGGTGGACATTTTCGCGGTCGGTGTCCTGTTGTGGGAGATGGCGACCGGGACATTTCCCTATGAGGCGGAATCTCAAAAGGAGATACGCGCCAAAAAACGGTACGACGTGACGCCGCCGGAGCGATTGCCGCAGTCCGTCCGCGACCTGTTGGACATCAGCCTTCGCACCAACCCGTTTGAGCGATACCGTTCGATGGACGAAATGCGCGACGCCATCGGCGAAGTGTTAATGACGGAATATGAACAGTTCGTCCAGCGTCGGATCACGTCCGGTTTGCCGTTGAACCCGAACGACGCGACGGTCTATGAGACGCGCAAGAAACTGCGTATTTCACCGCCCGCCGCTCTCAGTGTGGAGCATATCGCCCAACACAATCATCGACAGGCGTTGGAGGCGCAGAAGCGCGACCTTGCGTGGAAGCAGGCGATTGAGTCGTCCGAGTCGCTGATGATGCACATCTGTCGCAAGAACCACGACCTCGCGGAACTGGCGATGGGTCGGTTGAAAGAGACGGGTGTTGTCCCGCTCCAAGTCGCCGAACTGCTCGAAATGCTGATGGAGACCTCTCACCCGTCGACCGATCTTGGACACCGGCTGCCGTCTCAACTAAGACCGTCGCCGTTGGACAGGACACCGATGACTGCGCCCGTCGAGATCGTTCGTGATGAGGCGGATGGCGAACAGTCCGCGCTGCACCTCATCGAAGTCGGACGACAACATGAAGTGGCGAACCGTTGGCGCAAGGCGCGTGGCGCGTACCGCGAAGGCGGCAAGGGCTACGTCGGGCGCGCGCTGGAATGTCAATCGCACGGGGACAACGCGGGCGCGGCGCGCTTCTTCACGAAGGCGGCGGAAGCGTTCAAGATGTCTCACGACACCCGCAAGGCGCTCGCGTACTACGAGCAGGCGGCGGAGCGGTGGTTGGAACGGGCGAAAGGTCAAGAGGAGTCAGGGTCGAGAGACCAAGCGGCGGAGGCGTACCGCGCGGCGGCTCGCTCCTACGATCAGGCTGGCAAACCGAAGTTGGCGCAGAAGCACTACAACGGGGCGGCGGCGCTGTTCTATCAAGGGGCGCACGACGCGATGAAACAGGGGCTGCACGGCACGGCGGAGTCGCTCGGTCGAGTCGCGGTGGGACTGTCCGCAGGAGCGAGCGGTTGGGCGGTTGCGAGGGAGGCGCGTCAACTGTTGGACCAGATTCAACAGGGGCGACGCTGACTTGTCCGATATTGGACACAAATGCCATTAGATATGGCGTACATATGAAAACGGGACTCATCCGATGAGTCCCGTTTCGCGTTTCATGGGAAAAACAAGGATTATTCGTCCGCGTCGTACACGATGAACTGCACCATCAACTGACCCGCTTGGTTGTTGTGTCCCGGATTCTCGTTCATCGCAATATAGATGACACCGTCTTCGTGGACAAAGTTGTCGTAGCGGTGTCCGAAGACGATCACCTCGCCACCGCCGCCGATTCGACCCAACAACGCGCCGATGTTCGCGCCGGGTTTCAGATAGTTGTCGCCCGCGAGCGTATTGGGCATCCCGTCGCCGCCGCACCAGCCTGTGCGGTTTCGCAGATCGGGCGACCACGCGCCTTCCGCATCAACGATGAGGCGTTGCCCCTTCTTCACGCGCACATAGGATTCCTGCCAACTGGGGCTCGGACGACCCATTCTTATGACGGTCAACGGCATCTTTCCGATTCCTTTCGTCGCATTACAGTTAGGTCAAACGGGGTTCGCGCGTTCAGGGTAACTCAAGACGGCGATGGACAACATGCCTCTTTTCGCGGTACGAATGGCTCTCGCGTCGTCACGAACCGGAGTTCAGTCAGCGGCTTGCGACTTCCACGCGAGGTTCGGTTTGCGCGCCGCCGTCACCTCATCCAACCGACGGACGGGCGTCGTCAACGGACGCTTCTTGAGCGTTTCGGGGTCGTCCTTCGCTTCTTGAAGGATGGAGCGCATCGCGGCGACAAAGGCGTCCAACGTCTGTTTGCTTTCCGATTCGGTCGGCTCAATCATGATCGACTCCGGCACGACTTCGGGCAGCGGGAAGTAGATCGTCGGCGCGTGGAAACCGTGATCGAGCAGCGCCTTCGCAATGTCGAGCGCGTGAACGTCGTACTCTTTCGCAAGACGTTCCGCCGTGAGCACGCATTCGTGCATGCAGGTGCGGTCGATGGCGAGGTCGAAATCGCCTTGTAGCGAGCGCATCACATAGTTTGCGTTGAGGACGGCGTTGCGGCTGATTTCAGGCAGTCCGTCCGCCCCGTGTGCGCGGATGTACGTGTACGCGCGGACGAGGATGCCGAAGTTGCCGTAGAAGGCGCGCATCTTGCCAACGGACTGAGGACGGTCGTAATCGAAGGCGTAGGCGTCGCCCTTCATCACGACATCGGGGACGGGCAAGAACGGCGCGAGGTGGGATTTCACCCCGACCGGACCCGCGCCCGGA
>JAQBWJ010000132.1 GCA_027625215.1 Candidatus Poribacteria bacterium | reverse complement strand
CCCACCTTGTCATCACGACGTTGCCGAAGCCGTCGCCGACGCGCTCGATTCCGCTCGAGAAACCGCCATTTGTTCGGTAACCGGGTTTGAGAGGTCTTGAAGGATAAGGGGCGAAACATGAAACGTCTTCTACTCGTGTGTTCCATCATTGCTATCCTGATCACAGGGACAGGTCGTGTTAGCGCGCAGGCGACGCTGGAAAACGAAGCCGGTATTTGCGCCTATTTCAATGCAGGAAAGCCGGTGAACCTCGATTTCGTGCGCGACCGATTCCGCACGATTGAGAGCGATACGGGCGACTATCTCATCGGCTCATTCCCGTTGCCCGAATACACGGAAGACGACGACCCACATGTCTATTTTAGCCGCGATGGTTGGGTCGCCGCATACTATCTGAAAGACGATCCGGTCGCAAAGATCGTAGATCTGCTGAGTTGGGCGGGCGGAAAAATGGAGCGTACGAAACTCGATATCGCTCTGTCGCTCATTGGCGAAGCAGCAGGTTTCTCACCAAATGGCGTCAAATACTACTATTTCCCGGCACCGCAAGCGAATCGCATGCTCATTGCAGCAGACATGGGTCCCTACAACCAACAGACCAATGAATTTTCCGTGTTGATTCCCTCAGATACGATCGTGTACGAGCGATCCGTCGGCGGTACAAGCAATGTCCTTATCGGGGAAACACGCATCGAACGGATCTGAGCCCCAAAAACCGCACCGGTTCAGGGGCTCAGATCCTGTTTAAGACGTCCTGATATGTTGGGTTGCCTCTTTCCACCAGGGATAGTCACACAATCTGATAAGCAAGGCAGGTTCGTCCCACCATTGCCGTAGCTCCTCGGTGATGGCGTCCATCGACGCTTCCACGCTCTCGAAGACGGCGTTGGACAGCGAATCGCGGCGCAGGTCGAGCGGATCGTCACAGCCGAGGACGGGTTGGGCAATCGCGTTCTCGAAGGGCAACTTAGTAACGGATCCAACGGACAGTATGCCACTTTGAACTGTTTCGACCCGTTTTCGTGCGATTCGAGCCGTCTCGCGTAGCGCGATCAACTATGTGTATAGCGGATGCGGTCATAACGGATACGTCGCACCGCCGAGATCATTCACGACATTGTTCGCTGCCAGATGCCTGTTTGTGCGAAATAGTTTGAACCTACCTCCATGTTCAGACATGATCCCTACTGTAGCGGCGGTTCAGGACAAGGGGGCGAACATGGCGTTCGATGTGGGCGCGTATTATGTCGAGATCGGTCAGTTCGTGAATCGACTCTGTGACAAGACGTTTCGCGCCGCATCGCCCGAAGATCGCCTCGACATGCGAAATGAGGTCACCGGAATCGCTGTAGCGAATCGCCGTCGCCTTGATGCGTCGGACCCGGACGACATCCGCGCGTGGTTGTGGCGGACGGCTGAAAACGTCGTCCGAAACCGAATTCGCGCGCATGTACGACACTCGCAGCGGACACGTCACGTTGATCAGAACGAAATCGAAGCGATCCCTTCGACCGGGCGGACGGCCGATAAAGCAATGCTTGATCGCGAGCGGATCAACGCCGTTCGTGACGCGATCCATCAATTACCACCGGATTTGCGAACCGCCATCGAGCTCTTTTACCTCGAAGGCTGTTCGGTTTTGCACATCGCGGAACACGCGAAGATATCGGATGGGACGGTGAAGAGCCGCCTGTTCCACGCGAGGCAGCGATTGCGCGGACTTCTTGAGACGTTCATCTCCGACTGAACCGGACTCGGGTTGCCAAGAAAGGAACGCAAGAATGACCTGCGAAGAAGCGCTCGCTCAACTGCCGGAACTTTCGGAGCGGGACCTGGACCCGAAGGATAGTTTCGATCTGACGGACCATCTGGTGAAATGCCCGGAGTGCGAACGAGATTACCGTCAGTACCGCGAATTGAATCGACTCCTCGATGGATACAGCGACCTCGTAAGGTCCGGAGCCGCCGATCATCACGGCGAATCGGCAACCCGATCTCCGAGCCGACTGTTGCGTCGATGGCTGACGCTTCGGGTTCCGGTATGGGTTCCGACGATGTGCGTCGTGACGATGGTCGTTTACATTCTCGTGGGTGGATTGCCGGGTGACAACGCGCCGAACATCGGCGATTCCACGGGAAGCAACGCCAAAACCGCCACACTTCCGCTTGCATCCGACGCCGTGTTGGAGTTCTTGATTCACCCCGATACGGCGAGCGATTCACGACTCGCCGCGTCCATCGAAACGATCGAATCGTATCTGGAGAAGCATCCGCAGGATTATGCGATGCAGGCGAAACTCATGGAACTGTCTGAGGCACGCCTTCGCTTACCTACAGTCCGCGACGCAGAACGCGAAGCGCTTCGGCGGCAACGTGACTCCGCGCGCGACGAATTTCGTCGGTTGGTGCCGCCATTGGATTCAGCCGCAGGGGGTACCGATGTCACTCCGTAACGTCGCCGCGTTCTTGCTCGTAACGTCGGTCATCGTACCTGCGCACGCCGAGTCCTACGCGCTGCTGATCGCCGTCTGGGATTACGACGACTCCGACCCACGCGTAGCCGCATTGAGCGCTCCGGAAAACGATTTGACGTTGATGCTCGCTGCGCTGATGGCACGAGGATTCGAAGGTGATCGCATCGAAGCGATTTCCAACCCGACGAAGGCGCAGACGATTGACGCCCTGCGACGCTGGGCGACACAACTATCTCCCGACGACCGATTCCTCTGGTATTTCTCCGGTCATGGTGCCAAGGCAGTGGACGTATTCGGCGCTGACGCCGGCGATGAGGCGCTCGGACGCTCCCCCGATCAAAACGACGAAGCGCTTCTACTTGTCGATGCGGAGATTGCGTCGCCGCAGACCTATCTGCTCGACGACGAGATCAACGCGCTGTTCTCCGCGTTTCGAACGCGGAACATCGTGTGCGTGATCGATGCGTGTTTCGCCGGTGACGTGTTGAAGAATACGGAACTCGGATCGCCGAAGGGAGTTTCTCAACGGGAGTCCAATCCACGACGCCACGCTCCAGTCGCCGATCTGTTCGATGACTTTGCAGACGTCGCATTACTGCTTGCCGCCGGAGCGTATGACGAACCGGTTCGAGAGATCACATTGGCAATCGGTGGCGAACAGTTCGTTGTGAGTCCGATGACGTTCGCCGTCTATCGACAGGCGGCCCGGGCGACGGCGCGGTCATTTCTTGATTTTCACCGACGGATCGTCGAGGATCACCGTGCATGGCGGAACATCACGTGGCGTCCCGTTCTCGAAGGTCCGGAGGATCGGTTCAGCGAGCCGTTCGGCGAACGCTTCATCCCACTGGATCGCAACGCGACGATCCGACTTCGCACCAAGTCCGGTAAACTCGTCGATCTCACACATCATCGCGTCGCGGCAGTCGGAGACACCCGCCCGCTGCGACTCGGCAAGTAATCTGGATCGGATAATGAGCATCAAACACCACGCATTTCGCCGGAACTTGTGTATTGAGCATCTTTCTTCGTCGGACGCAAACATTCAATCCGATGTTGTGGAAAGACGCGAGCGGTTCCATGTACGTCTTCGCTCGCTGACGCACGTCCTGATTGCTGCGATCGTCTTCGCGGCGTCGCATATGACCGCAAGCGCGACTGTATGGGCGCTGAGCGTTGGCACGAACGTGTACGACGATTTCACCGACCTGAACAACCCGGTTCTCGATGCCAAGACCATCGATTCGGAATTGCGTTCCCGTTACGCCGCGGCGACCGAACTGTTGCTTGACCCATCACGCGCAGGGTTCCTGACCGCCTTGAACCGCCTTGCAGACCATCCGTACGAAGAAAACGATCGTCTCATCATCTTCATCACGGGACACGGGTTTTTCGACGCTCGGTTGAAACGTGGTTATCTTGTCTTCCGCGACTCAGGATTCCAAAGCGCCGATCCGCTGCGCGACACGTGGGTCTCGCTGGACGACGTTCGCGCAACCGTCGAAGGCTTCGACTGTCCGCACATTCTGCTGGTCGTTGATTCGTGTTTCAGCGGTACGTTGGATCCGTCGATCCGCCTCGCTGCGGATTCCGCGACGAAATCGGCATCCGCGAAGAGTCTGACGGTCGCTGCCGTCAACCGTGGTACGCACACCCGCACGAGGCGATACCTGACCGCCGGCGGCAAGGAGTATGTGTTCGACGGGACACCCGGCAGTCACAGTCCCTTTGCCGCGAGGTTCATCGACGCGCTGCGAACCGATGGCGGAAAGGACGCTGTCCTGACGTTCGGGGAGATCGTTCAGAACATGAACGGCATCGTTCCTGAGCCGCGACACGGGGTGTTGTTCGGAAACGATCCAGACGCCGAATTCATGTTGTTCGCTGGCGGAACGGTTCCCGACGAACTGATCGCACCGCCGCCCGACGCCGACTCAACGCCCCTTACAGACGAACATCCGTTGGTACAGGTCGAAATATATGTTGAGCCTACCTATCACGACATCGCCATGACCGAGGCGAATTCGGGGCGTCGGCACGCGCTTTCGGAAGCGCAAAGAAGCGATTTCAGTTCGGTAACGTTTCAAGTGCCGCCGGGCGAATACGACGTGCGGGCGTACCACCGCGAATACCGAACCGCCGTTCATCGCGTTGTGGTGGCTTCGCCGAGGGAATCCGTGCGGATCGTTCTCGAGTCGGTTCCGACGGTTGCGCAAACGCCGTCGGTTGAAGACGTGCCGATTCCCGACTGGTATCTGCAACCACCCGAGGGCGTGAACGGCGTCGGTACCGGCGTCTCCGACGACTTGGATTCGGCGCTGTCGTTGGCGGAAGCGGCGGCGAAGTCCGAGTTGAGTCGGTTCGTTCAGACGTTCGTCGGCAACCGGATTCAGACCGTGAGACGCGAGGCGAACCGCATCTACAACCCCGACGCTGACGAACGGCTGGAATCGATTTCGACAGATCAGGCGGAAGCATTGCTGCGCATGGCGCGCGTCACGCGACGATATGTTCGACGCGAAGGGACGTTGTACCGCGTGTTCGTTCTCGTGGAGGTCGAGGAGAAGGAAACGCTCGAACGAGTCTTATCGATCATCCGGGAAGATGTGTCATTCACGGAAAGGGAGCGTGAGTCCAACGCCACTCTCGCACTGGAGCGGGAAATTGCGCTGTTGGCACGCGAAGCGTTCGAGGAGTTGGACGCCGAGATCGATCAGTTGGAACTGGAAAGAGGTCGCCGATGAATCGGCAGCCGTTCGACGGTGTGAAACAAACCGCAACCGACGCGACAAAAAATCGTGAACCATAATCACATTCGCGACATGATACAGATGGAACGGAATCAATATCCGTCACTTCATCCACGAAGGGATTTCTGATGTCTTTACGCAACCACCCCGACCGCATCGCGGCTCGACTGTTCGTGTTGATCACCCTGTTGGGTTTCGTGTTCTCAGCGTGCGGAGGAAAATCGCCGGTGTCCAGCCTGCCGGACTGGGTCGAGCAACCCCCTGCCGATCCGGAACATCTGTATGGCGTCGGCACGGGAGAATCCGCCGAAATGGGCATGGCGCTCAGCAAGGCGGAACATGCCGCGCGCGTTCAAATAACGCGCAACATCGAGGCAAAAGTCTCCGCGCTGTTCAAGCAGTTCACCGAAGAAGTCGGAGTGGGCGCGGACGCCGAATATCTGTCGATGGCGACGGATGTATCGAAGTCGGTTGCGTCCGAGGTGCTCGGTGGAACGCGTGTCAAAGATCAGCAGTTGTCGAACGAAGACGGACGCTACCGCGCGTGGGTGCTCATGGAGATGCCCATCGGCGAGGCGTCCGCCAGACTTCGCGCACAGATCCGCGCTCAGCAGAACGTGTATACACGGTTCCGCGCGTCGCAAGGCTTCCAGCAACTCGAGGAGGAGGTCGAGAAGTACGAACAGTGGAAGAAGGAGCAAGCCCGAATGGGCATGGACGCACCGACGGAGGCTCCCCGTACGGCAGACGAATCGGAATGAACCTGCCACCTTCGGTCTGCCTGACGCAACACACGGTTGCGCCGTTTAGACGACGCGGACATACTGTGGAGGCAGATTCGTCATAAATCGCAACATGGATGTGCCTCCGTGAACGTCTTAATGCGCGTCGCGTGTATCGTGGTGCTCGTGACGGTCGGTTGTGCGGGAGCGTCGCCGACCGTCGGGATTCAGGATCGCTCGTCCTACCCGTCATGGTTTTGGCAACTGCCGGAAGCGGACGTCGCTGTCGGAGTGGCGTCGTACGGGACGTACGAGGACTCGACGCTCCGGGAAGCGGTGGCCGACGCCGCGCGCAATCTCGCGCGTCGCGAGCGCGTCGTCATCGCCGGTGGACGCGGCGAAATCCTCCACGTCGGTGGGGCGACGCTGTTCGCCGACTTCGAGGAGACGTATTCGGCAGAGCGTGCGACAGCGTTCGCCGAACCGGATAACGTACTGGCGGTCGCACGATCGGGAACGATGGTCGTCGTGCTGCTTGCGTCGCGGTCGCCGTCTGACGCGGAGAAAGCCCGGTACAGCGTCGATCCCGGCGGCGCACCGGATGAGATGCCGGGTTGGATCGCGTCGCCACCGATCAGAGACGGCTACCTGTATGCCGTCGGC
>JAQBWJ010000131.1 GCA_027625215.1 Candidatus Poribacteria bacterium | reverse complement strand
GCCATCGGCGACCTGTCGTGGGCGGTGACGGGCGCGGCGTTCGGCGCGTACCACGAGCGCGAGGGCGTGCGTCAGGGCAACGACGTGCTCTCGAACATCAACCCGGCGTGGTACTACCGCAAACCGGGCGGCGGACCTCTGTTCGACATGACCGTGTACGGGCTGCACGCGATGACGGGCATTTTGGGTCCGGCGAAGCGCGTCACGGCGATGTCGGGCGTTCGCATCCCGGAACGCGAGTTTCGCGGCGAAATGTTGCCCTGCGACATGGATGACAACACGCTCATCCTGCTCGACTTCGGCGACGCCTTTTTCGGGTTTGTCTACGGAACGGCGGCTGGGGCGATTGTCAACTTCGGCGAGCCTGTCATCTACGGCACAAAGGGGACGATCCGCAACGGGCAGATGAACGGCGAACCCATCGACTACCCCGGCAAGGAACTCAGCGGCAACGCCCAACTGCCGCACGTCGTCGGCAAACACCGCGAGATCGAAGAAGCGCATGTGTACGAGGACATCATGCAACTGGTGGACTGGGTGCGTGAAGGCACGCCGACTCTGGCGACGGCGGAACACGCCCGGCACGTCGTTGAAATCTTCGACGCGGCGTACCGCTCGGCGGAGTCGGGGCGAGTGGTGGACTTGAAATCGACGTTTGAGACGCTCTGATTCCCATGTTGTCACGGGGCGATCAATCGGTCGTCCCACACGAGTGGACGCGCTCGACTACACAGACTCGCACGGAACGGTAAGGAGGACGGCTAAGAATGGGCATCAGCGTCGGCATCGTCGGACTGGGGCAGTTTGGACCCGCGTTCATCAAATCGTACAAGGATCACCCGGACGTGTCTCGTCTTGCGTTGTGCGACTTACACCCAGACCTAGTCGCGCGTTACGCGAAGCAGTACGAGATCACCGAGACGTACGCCTCGCTCGATGAGGCGTGCCGTAGCGACCTCGACGCGCTTGTGCTCATCACCCAACCCTGGCTTCACGCCGACCAAGCCGTCCAAGTGATGGAAGCGGGCAAGCATGTCTACACCGCCGTGCCTGCGTCGTACACGCTGGAAGGCTGCGCCCGTTTGGTCGAGACGGTCGAGCGCACCGGACTCGTCTACATGAACGGCGAGACGAGTTACTTCCGCCCCGATAACGCCTATTGCCGCCAAAAGGCTCAGGAAGGCGCGTTCGGCGAGTTCGTCTACGGCGAGGGGCAGTACTTCCATGACATCAGTCACGGATTGTATGAAGTCTCGCGCAAACGGTGGGGCGATCAGTGGGACATGAGCAAGTCGGGCGGCATCCCGATGAGTTACCCGACCCACTCGACCTGCTTCATGGTTTCGGTGATGGGCGCGCGGATGACGTCGGTTTCCTGCATCGGGTACAAGTTTCCCAACGACGACTGGTTCCGCAAGGACACCAACACTGGCTGCGAGTTCAGCAACGAGGTCGGGCTGTTCGAGATGAGCAACGGCGCGTCCGCCCGCATCGCGGAGTTCCGGCGCGTCGGTTATCCGGGCTCGGAGCGCATCAACGCGATTTACGGCACCGAAGGCAGTTTCGAGCAGAACGCCGCCGGAGCCGTCTGGACGACACTGAACGGCGTCGAACCCGCCGAGATGACGCGCCACCACGAATGGCTCCCCGAACCGCTCGCCTCCGACTTGGGCGGACACGGCGGCTCGCACGCCTACCTCGTCCACGAGTTTGTCGATTCCGTCAATAAGGAACGGCTGCCGCGCATCAACGTGTGGGAGGCGGTGAAGTACGCCGCGCCCGGACTCGTCGCGCACGAGTCCGCCCTAAGAGACGGCGAACGGCTCCCCATCCCCGATTTTGGCGATCCGCCTTCCAACTAAGACGGGATGAAAGTACGTCCAATGGTGATGTCGAACATGATCGGCGCGTATGGAGAGTGGGCGGCGTCCCTCGTCGGCGACGAACCCGCGCGCTATTCGTTCCGCACGGGCAAGTGGAAAACGGCTCAGGAGTGGCGCGCCGTCGCGCTCGAACGGCTGATGGCGCATCTTCGCCAACCGCCGCGCAAGGCGACCCCAACCGTCACCGTGCACGACACGTTTGTCTACGACGGGTTGCACGTCGAGGACTTGTCGTGGCAACTGCCGTACGGTCCCCCCACGAAAGCGTACTTGTTGAAGCCGGAGGGCGCGACGGGCAAACTCCCGGCGGTCGTCGCGCTGCACGATCACGGCGGCAACAAATATTTCGGTCGGCGCAAAATCACGCGGGTCACGGACGACCGACATCCGTTGATGGTGGAACATCAGAAGAGCGCGTACGACAACGTCGCGTGGGCGAATGAGATGGCGAAGCGCGGGTACGTCGTCCTTGTCCCCGACACGTTCACGTTTGCCAGCCGACGTGTCCTGCTCGCGGACGTGCCGGAATTCATGCGGCAAGGGTTGACGGACGACGACCCAGAAAACCTCGACAACATCCACGCCTACAACCGCTGGGCGGGGGGTCACGAACGCATCATGGCGAAGTCTCTGTTTTCGGCGGGTACGACGTGGCCCACGCTGTTTCTCCAAGACGATCTGTACGCCGTCGATGTGCTCGCCGCGCGCGACGATGTGGACGCCGATAAAATCGGCTGCGGAGGGCTTTCGGGCGGCGGGTTGCGGACGGTGTTTCTCGGCGGGGTGGACGAGCGCATCAAGGCGGCGGTGTGCGTCGGGATGATGACGACGTGGCGCGACGCGCTCCTGAGTAAATGCCACACATGGACCTGGATGTGTTTCGTCCCGAACTGCGCCCCCGATCTCGACTTCCCCGAAATCTATGGGCTGCGGATGCCGCTGCCGACGATGACGCTCTACGACATCGACGACGGGCTGTTCACGTTGAGCGAAATGGAACGGGCGGACAAGATGCTCCGCGACCAGTTTGAAATGGCGGGCGCTGCCGACCGTTATGTCGGAAAGTTCTACCCGGGACCTCACAAGTTCGATCTTGAGATGCAACGTGACGCCTTCGATTTCTTCGACAAGTGGTTGAAGGCGTAGATGAACAATCCCCCCAATAGTCGCACCGAACCGAAGGGATACCCCTCGATGGTGATGCAAAACATGATCGGCGCGTACGGCGAGTGGGCGGCGTCCCTCGTCGGCGAGGAACCCGCGCACTACTCGTTTCGGACAGGCAAGTGGAAGACGGCTCAGGAGTGGCGAACCGCTGCGCTCGGTCGACTGATGACGCACCTCAACCAGCCGAAGCGCGAAGCGACGCCCGAAGTCACCGTGCACAAGACATTCACATATGACGGGCTTCAGGTGGAAGACCTGTCATGGCAACTGCCGTATGGACCGCGAACGCAGGCGTACCTGCTTAAGCCTGAAGGCGCGACGGGCAAACTGCCCGCCATCGTTGGACTGCACGATCACGGCGGCAGGAAATACTTCGGGCGTCGCAAGATCGGCCGCGTCGCGGACGACTGGCACCCGATGATGCTTGAACATTACGAGGGCTACTACGGTAACGTCGCGTGGGCGAACGAGATCGCCAAACGCGGGTACGCCGTCCTCATTCACGACACGTTCACGTTTGCGAGCCGCCGAGTGCTGTTGGCGGATGTGCCGGAGTTCCTGCGACGCGGATTGACGGACGCCGACCCTGAAAATCTAGAGAACGTCAACGCCTACAACCGTTGGGCGGCGGATCACGAAGACATCATGGCGAAGTCGCTCTTTTCCGCCGGGACGACATGGCCCTCCGTATTCCTGCTGGACGACCAGTACGCCGTCGATGTGCTTTCCGCCCGCAATGACGTGGACGCGAACAACATCGGCTGCGCGGGGCTGTCCGGCGGCGGGTTGCGGACGGTGTTCTTGGGCGGGATTGATCCGCGCATCAAGGCGGCGGTCTGCGTGGGCATGATGTCGACGTGGCGCGACTACTTGTTGCATAAATGCCATACGCATACGTGGATGTGTTACGTGCCCAACTGCCCGCCTGACCTCGACTACCCCGAAATCTTCGGGCTGCGGATGCCGCTCCCCACGATGGCGCTCTACGACGTGGACGACTCGCTCTTCACGATGCCGGAGATGGAGCGGTCGGACAAGATGTTGCGCGACCAGTTCGAGAAGGCGGGAGTCGGCGACCGTTACGTCGGGAAGTTCTACCCGGGTCCCCACAAGTTCGACCTGGAGATGCAGAACGACGCCTTCAACTTCTTCGACCAATGGTTGAAGGCGTGAGACAAACCCCTTCCCCCTGCGGGGGAAGGTTGGGATGGGGGTTCGAGCGCTGCCAGCGATGAATATTCGAACCCCCACCTTACGCGCTCTGCGCCCTCGCTCCGCAAGTTCCCTCAGGGGGAGGAGACCCCGAACGCGACGCCGTTTGTCGGCGCGAAACCCCGCGTGATATACTCCCTCCCGGCTCGATTGACCACCCCCTTTCTCGATCCATCGGCTTCAGTCGCATCTTAAAGGACATTCTTCATGGCGAATAAGGTTCGGATCGCGCTCGTCGGCTGCGGCGGCATCTCCGGCGCCCACATGCACGGCTACCGCGACTTGGCGGAAAAAGGCATCCTCGACTTCGAGTTCGTCGCCACCTGCGACGTGAATCGCAACGCCGCCGAGACCCGCGCCAACGAAGCGGCGCAACTCCAAGACGGCAGAAAACCCACCGTCTACGAAGACGTGAACGAGCTCCTCGCCAACGAACCGGACGTGGAGGCGGTCGATATCTGCGCGCTGCACCGTGTCCACCACGACCTCGCCGTCGCGGCGTTGAACGCGGGCAAGCACGTCATCATCGAAAAACCGCTCGGCGTCACGATGAAGGCGTGCGCGTTGATCCTCGAAGCGGCGCGGCGCAATAACCGCATCCTCGCCGTCGCCGAGAACTACCGACGCTCGGCGGGTCAACGGGCGACGAACTGGGCGCTGAACAAAGGCGTCATCGGCGCGCCGCGCATCCTCGTTTACATCGATTACGGGGAGCATCTGGGTCCCTGGGGCTGGCGCGACTCGAAGGTCGATGCGGGCGCGGGATGGGTGCTGGACGGCGGCGTCCACTACACCGACATGTTCCTCTATCATCTCGGCGAGGCGAAAGAGGTCTACGCGCACGTCCGCTCGTTCGACCCGCACCGATACCGCAAGCCCGACACGAAGCAAGACCCGATCCCCGTCAACGTGGAAGACTCCGCGCTCGCCATCGTGACGGTCGAGAGCGGCGCGGTCGTTCAGTGGAGTTCCGTGCGCGCCGCGCCGGGACAGCGGTTCAACAAGCACCTCATCTACGGCGAGGAAGGCTCGTTGGATTACGGCGGGAACTTCACCGCGCGCGGCAAAGACGAGGCGATCAATCTGCAAGACGAGTTCCAAAAATCGCTCTCCGCAGACCAGCGCGAGCGGTTCTTCCCGGCGGGCATCACGAACACCATCGCGCAAGAGTTGTGGGAGTTCGGCAAGTCGTTGCGAGACGACTCCTTCACCCCCGAAACGGACGGCGTCGTTGGCATGAAGGCGATGGCGATCTGCATGGGCGTGTTCGAGTCGGCGTGGATCAACGCCCCCGTCGATCTGCGCGAGGTCGAGGCGTGCCGTATCAACGGTTATCAGGCGGACATCGACCGCGAACTCGGCATCCTTGACGCGAATTGGAACGTGTGGGCGTAGGAAAAATCCCTTCCCCTTGCAGGGGAAGGTGAGGAAGGGGTCGGTTAATAGCGACGTTCAACGACCAACGTTTCGCCCCGAATTCGCGTTGTATCATGTTGAAGAGATAGGGTAACTTTCCGGATACTTAGAGTGTCATCGTACCATCTCAAACATCTGAAAGGCGCGAACGTTGAGGTATCGTTTTAATGACCCCTTCCGCTCCGAAGCGCAACCCTTCGCTTCGTCGTTCCCCTTCAAGGGCAAGGGACAGCATGCGCTCGCGTTGATGTTTGCGGTCGCGCTCGTCGTTGGGTGCGGCAAAAAGGATGCTGCGCCCACGCCGGAACAGGCGATGCGCCATCTTCCGCCCGACACGAACATCTTGATCGCCTTCCATGTGCCCGCGTTCGCGGGTTCGACGATCTACAAACAGATCGAGTCGGAACTGCTCGACGTGAAGGGACTCGGCGACGTGCTGCGTCAAACGAACAAACCGCTCCACGAGTCCGTTGAATGGTTGTACGTCGCGTTGGCGGGGGACGTTGATCCGCGTTCGGCGGACAACTCGCAGGGGTTGGTCGCGCTGTTTCAAACATCGCTCGGCGACAAGTTTCTGAGCGACGCGATGGTGAAGACCTCCCACGAGTTCACCGCCGAGACGGTCGATGGCGTCCCGATGTGGGTGTCGAGCGACGACATGGGCATTTCACTGATGAAGGGTGGATACTTCACCGTCGGCTCGCCGAACGCGGTGCGCGAGACGATTCGCCGCGGTCTGAAAAAATCGGAAGGACTGACGGCGAAAAGCCCCCTGTTCGTCGATGCGGGCGAGTGGGGTGGAGGCGGCGCGATGTGGGGCGTCGCGCGGATGACGCCCGCGCTGGAGTCCACCGCCACGTCGAACCCGATCACGAAAGGTCTTGTGTCGATTCATCATCTGACGTGGACGGCGGAATCCGACCCGGTCAACGGCTTGAAGGTCAAATCGCGCGCCATTTGCAACTCGGTGAACGACGCGAGCGACCTCCGCACGA
>JAQBWJ010000130.1 GCA_027625215.1 Candidatus Poribacteria bacterium | reverse complement strand
GTGGTGTTGAGACCCACCAAGGATACGCCACCTGATTCAATTCGCCCATACACAACTTTCGATCATATCTCGGATCGAATCGGAATATCGCATTACAGAGAGTTTGCTGAATCACAAAAATCACAGTTTTATACTTGTACGGTCACGCTAGATGATGGGGGAAAGCGAAACTATCTCGCGCCATTTCGACATTGGTTTTCCCACAAACATCTCCCATGGTGGGATGCTCATACCAAACTCAAGCACGAGGAGTTCACCCATCGTCGGGACGGTAATCTAGAGAATGCGTTTAATGCGGTTGCATCGTTGCTGATCATTGGTCGTTACTTTGCCAAGATACCTCACGACCTTCATCCATTTAGTTCTATTGGGTGGGAAACTGACCTGGATACGATGTCATCTGAGGAGAGTCTTTGGTTTGAGAGTAAGCCTCCGATTTAGTCTCAGATAACGTTGCTCGTTGCTGAGGAGTCGCGGTTAACCCTACAACTTCCTCTCCTGACACCCGCCCCTCCGCCGTCCGCATCGCCCGACGAAACGCGCTCCACGCCCCGCGCCAAAACCGCCCGAACGAAAACCCGCCCTCGCGCATCGCCCGCCCGTGCTTCCACCACACGATGAGGCACGTCGCCCCGAACAACCCGCGATGCGCCGCCGCCGTCACCCACCGCCCGACGCGCCCTCTGCCCTGCCGCAGGATCGCCAACCGCTCCGTCTGAAACCGGACGTGCGCCGCCTCGTCGGTGAGTATCTGCCGACAGAGCCGCCGTAGCGTGCGCGAGCTCGTCGCGTCGCGGAGGGCGCGGTAGTACGTCTGCGCGATGATCTCCGCCGTGACGAGCACGCCCACCGACACCTCCAACCCGCCGAACCGTCCGCCGACGTGCCGCAGCCGCCGAAACACCGTGTCCACCCACGTCTTGCGGATGAGCGGGATGCCGACCGCTTCCATCACAACGGCGAGGTCGGCGGCGTGACGCTGCTCCTCGCGCACGAATAGCCGCAACGCTTCGACGTACGCCGCGTCGCCTGATTTCGCCGCGTACGCCTCCGCGCACGTCAACAGATGCCGACCCTCGCCGCTCTCACCGAGTTGAAACGCCGCGACGGACGACGCAATCGCGTCGCGCTCGCCGTCCGTCATCGCGTCGCCGTCCTCCCACACGAGGGGCGATACCTCTCGCGCGTTTTTCTGGAACTGCGCCAGCCATTCGGAACTGCTCTTCAACGGCTCATCCCGTTCGTTTGCGTGATCGAAGCGCGATAAAAAAGCAACGCCGACCCGACCCACAGCGCGGCGAAGACCCCGTTCAGCCCGAACACAGACAACACGCCCGGCGACCAAGAGATGGTCGGGGGCGGCAGGACAATCAGCGCGATGGCGGGAACCAACATTTGGGCAACCGCCATCGCCAAGAGCGCCCACGCCATTCCACGCGATTGAAGACGCGCGACGGCAGCCCCGACAACCCCGACGCCGATCACCCCTCCGTACATCAGGTTGACGGGACCGTCCCCGATGATGCCGACCGCGCCGTTCACCCACGTGAGAAGGAACGCCGTCACGACCGCCACGCCGACCGCCGCTCGGTACGCAACCGTCTGCGACCGCCGCGCAACGAGCTCATAGGCGAGAACCGCGCCGAGCAGAAGAGAGCCCATGACCACAAAGTCGGTCGCGTCCCAATCCACTTCAGTGGTGAATTGCATCGCCACCAAAGGGATCAGCAAGATGCTTTCCGCCAACGCCAATCGCACTAGAAACGGTCGATTCATCGTTTCACTCCTTCGACCTCAATTGCTAATATAAGTGTGCGCTATTCGCACATCACTAGTGACTACTTCACCCAACGCGAGTTGCGCCGCGCGACGCACGTTTGGGTCGGGATCGCTCAACAGCGGTTGAAGCGCGGACCGCGCCTCCCGTCGAAACAGCCGACCGACGACGTTCGCCGTCAGTTCGCGCACGAGCGGCTCCTCATCCGACAACGCGCGGACCAGCGACTGCTCGAAATGCCGTCCTTTCAACTTCCAAGCGACCCACGCCGGAGCCATCTCCAACGAGGGGCGTTCCTCGCTCGTCAGTCGATAGAACCGCCACGCCGCGTTGCATCGTTGTTGATCGTTTCCCTCCTCCAACATGCGCTCCATCGCGGCGACGCGCGACGACCCGATACCCAACACAACCAGCAGCGACGCGAGCAACAACGCGGGCGTCAATACGTTCAACAGTCGCATGAGAGAGACCTCCACCAAAAGTACCCACGCAACAACGTGTCAAGGAGGAGTTTAACGCGAATCGTTCCCATGTGCAACAAAATGTGCGTTTATTGTGCGATTATTGCGCGTGAAGATATTCGCACACATCAACCCTCTCGAAGTGCCTCCGCTCTCCGGTTATAATGAACACACGGGATCGACGCCGAACACGAAGCACCAACGCGAAGGGAATACCCTCGCCTCTATGGAACTATTTGACGTAAGAGGTCGGTTAGAGCAGGCGGAACGCGCGATCCTCGTCGGGGTCGAGTGGACGGATCGCGCCTACGGCGAGTACGACGCGGCGGAATCGCTCGCCGAGTTGCGCGCGTTGGCGGATACGGCAGGTCTCAAAGTCGTCTGCGAAGCGCTCCAACGGCGCGACCGCCCAAGTCCTTCTACGCTCATCGGCAGCGGCAAACTGGACGAACTGAAACTGCTGAATGAGGAGTTGAAGGCGGACTGCTTCCTGTTCGACCACGACCTCACCCCCGCCCAAATCCGCAATCTGGACAAGACGCTCGGTGTGAAGGTCGTCGACCGCATCGACATCATCTTGGACATCTTCGCTCAACGCGCGCAGACCCGCGAGGCGAAGGTGCAGGTGGAACTCGCTCAGTTGGAGTACGCCTTGCCCAGACTCCGCCGCGCGTGGACGCACCTCGACCGCGTCGCGGGCACGGCGGGCATAGGCGGCGTCGGCACGAGAGGTCCGGGCGAAACGCAGTTGCAGATGGACAGGCGGCTCATTCAGGGTCGCATCCGCCAACTCCGCAAAGAGTTGGAGACGGTGACGAACCACCGCCGCACGCAGCGTCTTGGGCGACGTCGCAGCGAGACGTTCGGGGTCGCGCTGGTGGGGTATACGAACGCGGGCAAGTCGTCGTTATTGAACGCGCTCACGGGCGAACGGCACGTCGAGGCGGAAAACAAACTGTTCAAAACGCTCGACCCGACGACGCGCCGCCTCAGCCTCCCCGACGGGCGCAACGTCCTGTTGACCGACACGGTGGGGTTCATTCGCCGACTGCCGCACCGACTCATCGCCGCCTTCCGCGCGACGCTCGAAGAGGCGAAAGAGGCGGACTTGCTGCTGCATGTCGTGGACGCCTCGCATCCCTACCCGCTCGAACAGATGCGCGCGGTAGACGTGGTATTGAACGAACTCGGAGCGTTGGGGATGCCGACGAAGGTCGTGCTGAACAAGGTCGATCTGGTGGAAGACCGGGGGCAGTTGGGCGAAATCCGCGACCTCTACCCCGACGCGGCGATCACCTCCGCGATCACCGGAGAAGGGCTGGACGAACTGCGCCGCGAGCTCTCCGAACGCGCGGGCGAACGGGAGAAGGAGTATCTGTTCCGCATGAAACATACGGACGGGCGATGGCTCTCATACCTGTACGAACACGGCAGGGTTGATAACGTCGAGTACGGCGACGAAAACGTGACGGTGCGGGCGCAACTGCATCCGCGTTATGTGACGCCGCTGGAGGGGTTTGTCGTTTCGCCCTAATCTCTCTTCTAAGTCACGCTTTGTAATCGGCGCCCTGTACGAGAGGGGCCCCATACGCTTCTTTTACTTCATCGGAATCTCTACCGGAAATCCGTTTGCCCATTGCCTGTTCGATCAAATCAAGCAAACGGATCGCTCGATCTTGTAAGAATCCGCCAAAGTCATTTGCCCGTAGCAGTTTGGGCTCCATCGCATGACTACGCAGTATCTCGTTCAACCGTGACCCTACTACACCGTGACTTTGCTCAATGCTGATGAGATAGTCACGAGGCGCTCGTCCTCCTAGCGAACGATTCGTCTTAGCAGTAAGAGGTGCTTTGTTGACGATGCTGTTCATTTGGTTTCGATCAAAACCTTGGCGTTCGCAGTAGGCTCGCGGAAAGATGTGATGAATATCGATCGCCATGTCGAAGTACGTCGTTAGTTCGAGAGGGTCACCACTCAGGAAATCCCAACTACCTGCCTGAATTAACAGCGCGATAATCCCCTTATACGCCGCGCTTAATCTGGTCTGCATACTTAAAAGACGGATCGGACTGAAACTTGCGTCTCGTACGGTTCGCGGTTCCTGCCCGCCCTCCAGCCACTCGATCACTTCTGGGACATCAAAGGCAAAACGGGATTCATTGGCTCCTCCGTAAAGCTCGCCAAAGACACCACACCAGTACCACCGCGCCAATTTCTGTCGTACGGTATCCTGCTGAACTCGGTCGCCGAGAGCCGCGCACATCGCACCTAATGGCGTTAGCTGAGTTTGATACGGTAGATTCTTTGCTTCAAATACTTTCTGACGCGCTAATAGCTGACCTGCGTTGAGGAGACCTCGCTGGACATCATCGGCGTGAATCACATATTCATCCAGTGTCAGGCGAAGAACATCACGGCGTTTGCAACTGATCGGAATTTCGGTTTGCTTGTGGCGAACGTAACTTGCGTACAGTGTTACGCATGTCAGGAAATCCGTCGCTTCAATGCCGGCAAGAACTTCGACACCATGTAGTTTATCGCGCCGTCCACCATGACCATCCCTTCCCTCCCAATCGTCACGAAGGTTGAAATCAGCGGCGGCGAATGTTGCCGTGACCAACTCGAATACGGTCAGCGTCACACCGCCCGTATTGACTTTCTCAAAAACTTGGCAGACGGCTTCACGTGGCGTATCGCGCAATAGCGTAATTGTCGGAACACGGTAGCGTTTGAATCGTCCAATGATCTGTGACTCGAACTTGTCGAACAGATCATATCGATTGTTATTGTCGAGAAAACGCTTCTGATGATCGCGACGCCATAAGGCATAGCGACTTTCATCGAATATAGCGTCAAGCGGAAACATGCCGAGATCGAACTCGCGTTCAGGAGTGCTGATATCAAAGTCGATCTGGCGTCCGAAGTCCGAGGTAATCTGTCGTGAAGGGGGCGCCGAAACAACGGCATCGAATCTATCTTCGTTTGGATCAAGACACTTTGCCATATCGAGATAATAGATGCGTTCGATTACTTCGCCTTTTTCGGATCGGGTTTTGACAGGTTTTCCACTTTTTAATGCGAGGTAGAGGGAAGTCAATCGCTGTTGACCATCCAAAATAAGTTTCTCGGGCTCGAAATCGCTTTGCAGCTGAACACCTTTGATCGGACGAGCGCGGAACTTTGCGTCTCCTCCTGTTTGAAGGAGCATGACTGCACCAATAGGATAAGAAAGCGAAATACTCGCGATCAACGAGCGGATGTGTAGGTCGTCCCAAACCCAATCGCGCTGGAAGTCCGGTAATTGGATTTTGCCGCACTCGACGTCGATCAACATCGTCGTCAAATCAGGCTCACTCGATTCAAAAGTGCTGCTAATAGCATGCATTTCTAGCCCTTTGATACAAATAACGATCTGGTTGCTAGAATACACAAGCGTTCAAGAAAATGAAAGCCTTTTTATATCCGACCGTGCGCCACCGAAAAATCAACTTCGGGCCCAATCGGCACGATGCGGAACGGGTTGATGTCCGGGTGGGTCATGTAGTAGCTTGTTGTGGTCGAGGTTCACCGTCTCGGCGATCCCCTCCATCTGATACAACTCGCAGGTGTAGCCGAACAGGTTAGGGTAATCGACCAGCCGTCGCAGGTTGCATTTGAAGTGGTAGTGGTACACCGCGTCGAACCGCACGAGCGTCGGAAACAGTTTCCAATCCGCCTCGGTGAGCGTGTCGCCCGTCAGATACCGTTTCCTGCCAAGCCGTTCTTCGAGGATGTCGAGCGTGTTGAACACGTCCCACGCGGCTTTCTCGTATGCCTCTTGCGTTTCGGCGAACCCGGCGCGGTAGACCCCGTTGTTCAGGTTCGGAAAGATGAGGTCGTCCAGCGCGTCGATCTCCTCGCGGAGCGGTTCGGGGTACAGGTCGAGGTCGCTGTCGGTGAAGGCGTCGAACTCGGCGTTGAGCATCCGCATCAGGTGATCGTCGTTGTTGCTGACGACGCGGCGCGTCTGCTTGTCCCACAGCGCGGGGACGGTCACGCGGTCGTTGAAGGTCGGGTCGGTGGCGAGGTACGCTTCTTTCAGGAACTTGAAGCCGTTGATTGGGTCGGCGGTGTGACCGGGACCCTCGCGGAACGCCCAACCGCGCTCGTCCCGCACCGGATCGACCACCGTGACACCGATGATCTCCTCCAGCCCCTTCAACCTGCGGACGATCAGCGTCCGATGCGCCCAAGGACACGCCAGCGAGACGTACAGGTGATAACGGTGCGGTTCGGCGCGATAGCCGGAGGAGCCGTCCGCCGTGACCCACTGCTCGAATGCGTCTTCTTGCCGCACATATTCGCCGTTCACGTTCTCTTTCTCCGTCAGCATGTAATGACAACTTTCCATCGCCGTTGGTTCGATATCGAACCGTTGTGGCGCCTGTCATCATTGTAAATCATGCGGCG
>JAQBWJ010000129.1 GCA_027625215.1 Candidatus Poribacteria bacterium | reverse complement strand
TCCCAATCCGCCGCTTGATCGCGTCCGACGTACGATCCCGCCGACAACGCCCCCAACTCCAATGTCCGCACCCGATGACCGTCCGCCGCGTATATCTCGACCCGCACGTCGGCGGCGTCGCTCAACGAGAAGGGGATCCACGTTTCAGGGTTGAAGGGGTTGGGGAAGTTCTGCCCGACGCGCGTCATCGACGGCAACGCGCTCGGTTGGAACATGCCTGTCAGCAATCGCGCTCGAAGCGCCTGCGCCTGAGTGTCCGCAAGGTCGATCCGCCTGAGCGAGATCGCGCCCGCGTTCTCCGCGAGCCGCCGGAACCGGAACGTCGCCACCGCGCCATCCGTCGTTTCGCGCGATTCTCCCACCAATGAGACGGCGATCAATCGCGCCGATCCTTCATGTTCCGCGACGGGAAGCGTCCAAGGCGATCCGATGCGCGCCCCGACTTCCGCCTCAATCGGCTCCCACATCGCCGGATCGAACGCGAGTTCAATGTCGAACCCTCCGATGTCCACGCCGCGCTCCGCGACCAACTCCACGAGCGTCGTGCCGTCCGGCAGTTCTCGTTGAGTCAGCCGCGCGTCGATCACGCTCGCATCGACAACCGCCCGCATCGGAGCCGCGAGCGCAAACGTCTCGCCGTAGTGCGTCGCCACCGTCACCAAGTCGACGAAGTTGACGAAACCGTTGCCATCCACATCGCCGACGAGCCCCGCTCCCACCTGCCCGAACTGCCGCGCCACCGTCACGATGTCGAGCAGGTCGGTTCGCCCGTCCTTCGTGACATCCCACTGCGGCAGGATGGCGCTGTCGAACTGAACGCTCGCCGTCCGGTCCAACACCGCTTTGATAATGCCTCGATACGTCAAAAACGTGTTTGCCGGGATCGTCCGCGTCGTCTCGATGGATATCTTCAACTCATTGCCGACGACGCCGAGTTGCGCGTCGCCTTCAATATCGCCTAACAGTTGCAGCGACAGGTTCCTCGCCGCTCCCACGACGGCGAACTCATACCGACCCGACACGGCTGGAGTCAGCGTCCAGTTGACCGTCTTCGGCAGCGAGAACTCGCCTGCGATGAACGCGGAATCGACCTTCGCATTGAACTGGTACGTCTCAACGACCGGATACGTGATCCCTTTTTGCAGGAAGACGAACTGCTTGTTCGAGAGCGTGCCGCCGTTGCCGTTGAACGTCAGAGTTCGGTCGCCGACCTTAACCGTCGCCCGGTGGGAGATCGTCAGTGTGAAGTCCACGTCGAACCCGCGCGGCACGGGCAGTCCGAGAATGCTGATCGGCCCGACGACCTGGTCTTCCTGCGGTTCGTCAATATCAAGCGTTTGGTGGTCGATGATGATGGGAGGGTTCTGCGCGACCGCCGCTGCGCTCAGACACGTCCATACGATCAGCGTCGCCCATAGTCGGCGCGGTCGAAAAGCCATCGGAGTCGTTTCCAATCCTGTTCCGTCGAATCGACATACCACGCCAAACGTCCCGGTCGATGAACGTCGTTATCATCGACAAAGCGGCGGGTGACGATTCACCACATGCGGAGTCCGTGTGCGGGGAAAAGGTCGTCAGCCTGTTTATTCTTCGTCGTCCATCAATACATCATCGGACTCGGAATCGTCAAAAGGCGCGGTGTCGCGTTGTTCGTCGTCCGGCTCGCCCGCGAAGTCCGCCTCATGTTCCGACGTCTGATCGTCCGGCTCGGAATCCGGCGTTTCCGCATTGTCCCTTGAAGCCTCCTCCGATGAGTCGTCGGTTTCGTTCGGCGCGTCCTCGCGCGGTTCGTCGTACTCGTCGGATTCCTCGTCGTACTCGTCTTCGTAAGCGAGTTGCTCCGCAATCGGCGCGAACGTCACGGAAACGCGCAGTTCGGCGGCATGTTGGGCGAGGTTGATCGCCACAGCGCGTCGATCCGCGTCGTAGTGCCATCCTGCGCCACCCGTGCCTTGTACCGCTTCCGGCGTTTCTCCGATTGCCAACTCGTCTCCGTCGATATGAACGGACTCAACGAGCGGAATGTTACCGATGAACACATGCGACCGATGACCGGGGAAACCGCTCAATCGGAACTGGAGGGAGTCGTCGCGCGTTTCGATGGCGGAAACGCGCGCGCCGGAACTGATGTGCACCCGCGTGCCGCCCGGCGAGGTGAGAATCCCCGTCGAAATATCCGGGTCGTGCCCGCGCAACGCGAGCAGGTTCACCATGATATCTTCGGGGTTGATGTGAGGACCTTTACCGTCCAAAAACTGACCGTACAGCCCGTCGGGGTACGTGCCTTTGAGGTCGCCTTCAGTCCACTGCTGATGCATCGCGCTGACGGTGATCCCCTCGGCGACCTGCGCCCAAGGGTACTCGCTGAATCGCGCGAGCCGTTGAATGTAGTAAGCGTAGACCAACCCGTTCCACTGAACGGGGACGCCGAACCAAGGGTGCGTGTAAAACGTCGTCCCGAACACGGGGATCGAGGCATACTGCTGCGCGACCCGGTCGGGCAGATGCCAGAAGTACAGGAACGGCAGCCCCGTCTTCGCCCAGTACTCCGCCTTTTCGCGGTGTGTTGCGTCTCCCGTGATCGAGTCCGCCTCCAAATACGCGCCGACCGCGTACGCCGCCGCGAGAATATCCGGCTCATACAGCGGACACTCCCACGCTTGCGCGCCGCGAGGGACCGTGAACTGCTCCATGAACTTCAACGCCTTCAACCCCGCTTGAAGCGCGTCGTCGTCGCCGGAGATGCGCGCGTACTTCAACAGCGTGAGCGCGTTGCGGGCGCATGTGCCGAGCGTCGCGTCGCCGGACTTGCCGAGCGTCGCGCGTTTGTCGTCCGTTGCGCGGAACCGCCAACTGCCATCCGATCCCTGCGCGTCGAGAATCCGCTCAATCTGCGCCCGCGCGCCGTCCAGCCCGTCGAGCACGTAGCCGTAGTGGAAGGGAAACTCCCACTGCAAGATGTGGCAGTTCGCGGTTGAGGCAAGACCCTGCGCGCCCTGCTCCTCGATGGTCTTCTTGGCGATCAGGGCGACGCGCTCGCCGACGGCTTGGTCGGCGGTCGCCAGATAGTCGTACCACATGAGCGTCGCAAAGCCGGGTGAATTCGCGGGAGCCCAGTCGTAACAATGGCGCGATTTCTCCGTCGCCTCGTCCCATGTCGTCACCATGAACCCGTGCCGCGACAGGAACAGTTCTTCCTCGTCCGTGCGCGGCGGTTCGACCGGCTTGGGATACCCGTACGCCTCGCCCCAGATGTCCGGCGCGTCCCAGATCGTCCCCTTCGGATCGGTGAACATCTGCGCTTTCAGGATGATCCCGTCCACGCCGACCTGATAGGGCGTTTTCGCCTGCGTCGCGTTCTCCGGCACGAAGTCCGGCACCGTCGGTAGGAAGACGCCGAGCAGGTGGTTGTCCTCGCCCTCATGACGGTTGGGGGAATCGAAGATCGCGGAGACGCCGCGTTCGTCATGTTCGCCCCACACGTTGAGCGGGTTCCACAACACGCCCGTCGTGATCCCGTTCTGCTGCACCGCCATCGCGGGCACCGTCACTTTGTACGGATGCGGCACGAGCCGTTTGTGAAGCGGCGGAGCGGCGTCCCGTTCGGACGACGACGCCTCGTCGCGTTCCAACATCTCAAGACCCGGGAAGATGGCGAACTCCTTGCGTTCGCCCTGACCGCCGTCGCCGACGCGCAGCATCGGTCCCGCGAAGTGGACAACGTTTCGCGGCTCGCTCGGAGCCGTCCGATAGTCCACTTCAACGCGCCGCGAGTCTTCGTACAGCGTGAATCCGGCTCGGAACCGCCACATCACGCCGTCCGCGTCTGCCTGCTCGCAGGAGAGATAGATCGTCGCGTCACCCCCATTCGTGCCGCCCATCGTTGCCTTCGTCGGCACGAACTCCATCGACCGACGTTTCCCGGCGTTGTCGAGGTACACGAGTTTTGAGATCGGCGAGGTGGTCGCCACCTGTTGCAGATTGGCGCCTTTTTGGGCGAACAGGACGAAGTACGGGTACGTCCCTTCCTCCCGCGCGAAGGCGACTCGCAGATATTCGTTTTCGAGCAGCGCGTACTCGTTCTGGACGAGGCTGCGTACCTCTTTCGTCGTGCGCGAAGGCATCGGCGGCAGGGAACTCTGGAACTCGAACACGGCGACAACCGTCTCGTCGTCCGTGATCCCATCGACGCCGCTTTTGATCGACACGGTGATCTCAGTCGCCTCGCGCCGAATCGCGCCGCGCATCTGCCACGTCAGCGTCGCCGATTCGCCCGGCTCCAGCGTCGAGAGGTGTCGGTCAGCCCGACCCCGCCGCAACGCCGCGCCGCTCACGCCCACATAGACTTGGTGGAACCCCTCGACCGCCGCCTCGCCGATGTTCTCGACGACGCATCGCGCCTCGTAATCTTTGCCCTGAAACAGCAGGTGGTTGCCCGACGACAAACTGCGAATGACGAGACGCGGCGTGAACGAGTACGCGCCGATCTTCACCGCGCCCGTATCGAGCGCGTCGTCGGCAAACGCCGCCATCGCGTCGTCGTAAGACTTCGACCCGTCGAAATCGAACCGCTTGATCTGCGTTTGTCCCGCGTCGTTCACGAGCAGTTGCAGCCCCGCGTGCAGCCGCGACGGACGCTCTTTGCCAGACGCAACGCGCAGGCAGTAAAGTCGCGGGTTGCCCCACAGCAGCCAGTCGAAATTGGAGTTGTCGCCCGCCTCCGCGACGAACGACAGGGCGACGTTCTTCCCGCCGAACCCGCTCAGGTCAACCGAGAAATCGCGCCATTCGGTCCGATGAACGACCGCCTCGAAAAACCGCGTGCCGTTCACTTCGACGCCGCAGACGACGCCGTCGGTTGGGATGTTGGGGTCATCGAGATTCACGCCGTCGCGCAGTCCGAGCGAGAACACAAGCGCGATCCGGTCGTTGTTCCGCACGGACGGGAGCTCGACTTGGTAGGTCAGCCGCGCCGCGCCGTCATTCAACGGATGCTGAAAAATGCCGGGAAGGGAGACGCCGCCGCTCGTCTGACCTTCGGAAACGGAGGTTTCAAGCGTGTTCTCAACGGTTGCCGACTCGAACGCCTCGACAAAATCGACGAGGGTTTCGGCGTACCCGACTTCCGGCTCGCCGCTGTTTGCCGCCGGAATCACGCTCAGGAGCGAGGTGAACAATGCCGTCATCATGCCCTATGCCAACTTGCTAAAATCGGTGTGTACAGTGCGTATTGGACGTTAGTGACAATAACACGCGCGTCCGTTGAAAGGCAAGGCGACGCCCCTATCGCCGAACCGTCATACGGCGCGGAGCGATCCACCTGTCCGACCCGCACTCACGACAGGATTGGCGTTCGTGACACCTCTTCTACTACAATGTTATCGGGCGACACGGTGCAACGTGAACGAAAGGAAGACGAGGCGATGGCGAACGAAAAAGTCGAAGTGTACTGGCGGATGTACTGCCCGTTCTCAATGCGCGGGCTGTTCCACCTGAAGCGAAACAACGTGAACTACGAGAGCCGCTGCATCACCGGACAATACGAACTGCGCGACGAAATCGAAGCGCGATGCGGTCGCCGCGACGTGCCTCAGATGTTTGTGGACGGCGTCCACATCGGCGACGACGACGCCATCGCGGAGTGGGCGAAGTCCGGCAAACTGAAGAATTTGGGGCAGTCGTCCGGCGAAGTCGGCGAACCCGTCACCTCGAACTGAGCCGATCCAACACGTTCCGCGTGATCTGTTCGACCGCGGTGCTGTTGCCTTTCAGCCCGTCCGCCCAATCGGTCGTTCCGGCGGTGAAGACGGTCCCGCCGCGCGCGTACGTCCCCATGACCGCCGCGCCCTCCCGACCCTGTTCCCACCGCTCGTACCAGTCCGAATCATCGGGAGCCCAACGCGCGGGAGCCGTGCAGACGATCTCGAAGTTGTCGGGAGTGCCGTCTCGATGGGTTGGGACGGGCAACCCGTCGGCGTTCAGGGTGAACTCGCAGCCGTCGCACTCGTAGCCAACGACGGTATCCTCGCCGCCGAACTCGTCGTCGCGCGACAGCCCCGTTCCCTCCAACGCCCAGTGCGCGGGTCGATGCACGGTGAACGCACCGGAGCCGTCCATATATTGCCCGTGACTCCGGTGGTAGCCGCCGTAGAGGAACCCGACGCCCGTCAGCGAGTTTTCAGTGCGATTGAGCAAGTGGTGGCTCCACAGCGTTGAAAGCGTCGTGTGATCGCCCGTGCGCCAGACAGGGTCCGAGTTGAACCACTGCTTCCAACAGACGAGCGCGCGACCGTCCTCCTCAGAACGGACCTGCCAGCAGACGCTGTTCCCGCTGAAAAACGCCGCGTTGCCGCCGTTCCCGATGAACGCTTCGAGGTGATCGCGCATCGGTCCCGACCAGTATTCGTGGTGCCCGATGCTCAACACGAGGCGGTAGTGGTCGAGCAGTTGCGGTCGGAACTCCAAGTCCGAGTTCGCGCAGTAGTCGAGCGTGTAGCCGTTTCGTTCCGCCCACTGGACGAACGAGTGTTCCCACCTGAAGAACATCCCGCCGGAGGGTCGGTTGAACGAGGCGCGCGTTCCCTGATACTTGTTGCGCCCGTGAAACGAGTAGAAACTCGACCCGCCCCAGTTGTTGTAGGCGTTGTAGGTGTTTGTCGAGAGTTGCAGGAGGATGGACGTGTCGCGTCCCGGC
>JAQBWJ010000128.1 GCA_027625215.1 Candidatus Poribacteria bacterium | reverse complement strand
CCGCCGATGAAGAACCCAAGCAGGCTCAACGGAATCCACATCATCGAACCGATCTGCACGACGGGGACGAGCGCGCTCCGAATCTGCAACGGAGCGTACCCGCGCGCGTGCTGGATCGCGTGACCCACCTCATGCGCCGCGACCCCCACGGACGCCTGCGACCTCCCCTGAAACACGTTCGGCGAGAGACGCAACACCTTGCTCGTGGGGTCGTAATGGTCGGAGAGGAATCCCTGCACCGGCTCGACTCGCACGTCCGAGATGCCGTTCGCCCGCAGGATCGACACGGCGACCTCCGCGCCCGTCAACCCGGCTTGCGTGCCCACCTTCGAGTACTTGGCGAACGCCCCTTGGACCTTCGCCTGCGCCCAAAACATCAGGATCAACGCGGGCGCAAGAAATAGAAAATAGACCGGATCAAAGAACATCGGCGATCCCCTTCCTCACAAATAATACGATGCCAAGTCGATAACGGCGCGGATTCCAACCAACTTCCTATCGAATCTGCGCGGTGGCTTCCACGACGTACCGAAGGATCGTGCCCCACTCGCCCGTGATCCACCCTTCCGTCGGCTTGCGGAAGTGCACGTCCGTCAGATCGACGGTCGTGCCGCTGCGACGAGAACGCCACACGCCGCCGCTGTCATACGTTTGTAAGATCGTGCCGTCGCCGCCGACCGCCCACCCGTTTTGCTCGTCCAAAAACGCGAGGTCGTAGATCGGGTTGAGCGTGTTCGTCGTTTGCGGCTGCCACGTCTTGCCGCCGTCGGTCGTTCGGTGGATCGTGCCGTCCGCCGCCGAAACCCATCCGACGCGCTCATTCACGAAGAAGACGCTCAACAGCCATTTTTCGCCGAACGGATTGTCTTTCGCCCACGTCGCGCCGCCGTCCGACGTGTGGAGCACCGTGCCGCCGTCGCCGACAATCCACCCGTTCGTCTCGCTGACGAAACTCAACGCGAACAGGTCGCGGAACGCCGGAGTCTTAACCAGAACCCACGTCGCGCCGCCGTCCGTCGTGTGGATGACCGTGCCGCCCGCGCCCACCGCCCACCCGCTCCGTTCGTTCAAGAAATACACGTCGAGCAGAATCGCCTCCGTCGGGGTCGGTTGACGCGCCCACGTTTGTCCGCCGTTTCGCGTGTTCATCACGGTGCCCCACTCGGCGACCGCCCATCCCGTTTGATCGTTCAGGAAGTGCGTCGCGCCGAAGCACTCCATCGTGCGACTGTCCTGCGGTGTCCACGACTTGCCGCCGTCCGTCGTCGTCAAGATTTCGCCCCGATCACCCGCCGCCCAGCCGCGCTCGGCGTCGATGAAGCAGATACCCGACAAAAACGCGCCCGTCGGCGACTGTTCCTCCCACGTCGTCCCGCCGTCCGTCGTGTGGAGGATCGTGCCGAACTCGCCGACAACCCACCCCGTCGTCGCGTTGAAGAACGCCGCGCCCTGCAACACCGGATGCGACCCGCGCCTCTCGACGCGCCCACCCAACTGATGCCGCCACGACCGCCCGCCGTCCGGCGAGTGAAGCGTTGCGCCCAAATCGCCAACGAGCCAGATGTGTTGAGCGTCGCCGAACGCGATGTCGTACAGCATATAGGTGTGAAGCGGCTCCTGACCCTCGACCCGTTCCTGCCCGTAGACCGTCTCGTGGCGTTTCATCGAGCCATCCGTGACGTGCGTCCACGACTCTCCGCCGTCGCGCGTGAACAGCACCGTGCGGCGGTCGCCGATGGCGTACCCGACCGTCGGGCTAGTGAAGTGGAGGCGCGTCAGTTCGGCGTGTTGCGTCGAGTCGGGGACTTGCTGCTCGCGCCATGTGCCGCCGCCGTCCGTCGTGTGGAAAATCTTGCCGCCGTAGGCGCCGACCCAACCGCGTTTCGAGTCGGTGAAGAAGACCGCCCGCAACGATTCGCGTCCGATGCCGTTGGAGCGGCGTTCCCATGTCGCGCCGCCGTCCGTCGTGCGGACGATCACACCGTAGTCGCCGACAAACCAGAGCTCCTTCGGGGAGAGCGCCTGTATCTCAAACAGGGCGGACTGCGTGCCCGTGTTGACGCGGCGCCACGTCTCGCCGCCGTCCGTCGTGCGGAGTAGCGTTCCTTGTTCGCCGACCGTCCACCCACTCATCGCCTCCGTAAAAACGACGCTTCGCAGCGGTTCGATGACGCCGCTGTTCTGATGCGCCCACGTTTTCCCGCCGTCTTTTGTGTGGGCGATGAGGCTTGATTCTTCGCTGCCCGCGTTGCCGACCGCCCAACCTGTCGTTTCGTTGAGGAACATCACGTCGTAGAACGTACCGTGCCAATCCGTTTGGCGCACGATCTCCCAATAGCCCGCCGTCGCCGCGTTCTTGGGCGATTTCGCGCCATCCGAACACGCCGCGAAGACGGACAATGCCAAAATGACCGGGATCGCTCTGGCGCGGATGCATCGGATTGCCGTGTTATGAGCGTTCATGGAGCGCGTTCCCTCTCCTCATACCGCTTAGGGGAGTGCAAAGCGTGTGCCATGAGTATACCGGATCGGGCACGAAAACGCCCTGTCCCCGTTATAGTGGGAGAAGGGCGTTTTCGATAGTTGGTTGTCGGGCAAACGCGGACGTTTTCCGGTCGGATTCCACCTTCACCCGTCAGAAAGGAGAGTGATCGGCTTCGTTACTTTTGGATGAACACATGGCGCGTCGTCGAATACCTACGCGCGTCCATGCGGTACATGTACACGCCGCTCGTTTAGCGGTCCGTCTTTAGGAGCGCCCAAGTCGTCGTCGCTTTGTCGCTCGCTTCAACCGCCGTCGTCAGCCCGGTCATCGCGTTGGCGAGTTCCGCCGCCGTGAGCGCATGGTTGTAGAGCGCCACCTCGTCTAGACGACCTTTCAAGTACCCGCCGCCGACCCACGAGCCGATGGTGACGACCGTGCTCGCGTTGTCGGGCGCGTTCGTGTTCGCCGTTTCCGCGTCCACCTCGCCGTCGATGTAGAGGCGAAACATCGCGCCGTCATAGATCGCGGCGATATGATGCCACGTTCCGTCCACGATGCCCGTCGCCGCGTCGAACGACTGCCACGCATTCTTGGAGGTGAACGAGTAGTGAATCACACCGCCGTTGTTGTTGATGAACGCGCCGTAGTTGCGGATCGGACCGTCCGTGTTTTGCGTTGCAATCGTCTGCCAGTTGCCCGTCAGCGCGGGAACGTTCACCCACGCCAGCAGGGAGAAGTTGCCGACGGAAAGCCCGCTGCCGTGCGGCACTTGGACGTTTGCATCGGTGCCGTTCAGTTCGATGGCGCCGCCATATTTGCCGACCGCCCAGACGCCGTTGTTCACCGCGCCGTTGTGTCCGTTGCCGGAGCGGTCGGCGGCGGTCGCTCCGCTGCCTTCATCGAACGACCA
This sequence comes from Candidatus Poribacteria bacterium, assembly GCA_027625215.1. Classification (GTDB taxonomy): domain Bacteria; phylum Poribacteria; class WGA-4E; genus JAQBWJ01. Next base: position 3,301 of record JAQBWJ010000128.1, on the reverse strand, counting down.
AAGCCCGACCAACGCCGCGTCCGCTGACATCGACAGCAACAACGCGCCGCACACACCCAAAGCCAACCACATCGTCTTCATTCGCGTCGATCTCCTTGTATATATTCCGAGAACGAGAAGGGAGAGGTTAACGCTGTTTAAGCGTCGCCCACGTGGAAGCGGCTTTGCCCGTCGGATCGACGGCTTTCGCCCCCAACCCGCCTGATACGAACAGTTGAACTTCATCCTCGTCCAACGCATGGTTGAACAACGCCACCTCATCGATCGCGCCCCTAATGAACCCGCCGCCGATCCAGGAGCCGATGGTGATGAGCGTCTCGCCCGTATCCGGTTCGAGGACGGTCCCCGTTTGCGCGTCCAGTTTCGCATCGATGTACAGTTTGAAGTCCTTGCGGTCGTACGTCGCGCAGATGTTGTGCCAGGCGCCGTTGGCGACGCCCGTCTTCGCGTCGAACGACTGCCAGGCGTTGCCCGACGTGAACGAGTAGTGGATGACACCGCCGTTGTTGTTGATGAAGATGCCGTAGTTGCGGACAGGTCCCGCCGTGTTCTGCGTGACGATGGTCTGCCAGTCGCCGGTCAGGTTGGGCACGTTCACCCACGCCATCAGCGTGAACTCCTCGACGCTCAACTCTGGCGCCCACTTGATCTCAACGTTTGACGCCGCGCCGGAGAACTCGAGCGCCTTGCCGAACTTCCCTGCCACCCACTTCGCATTGTTGACCTGCCCGTCGTTGCCGTTGCCGGACGTGTCCGTTGCGATGTCGCCGTCTCCGTCGTCAAACAGCCATTGTCCGACCAGATCGGCGTTCGCGGCGAATTGGCAATACAGAAACAGCCCCGCAAGCGCGACGATCAACGAGGTGAATGATAAACGTTTCCGCATCTCGTCTCCCCCCTGTAACGGTTCGTGAGAGCCTGTTTTGGTGAAACCCCCATGTCGGTATAGCGGTTTCTTCAATTCACCTCGCAGAATATCGACACCGACGCCCCAATGTCAACTAAAAGGAATCCGCGCGGTCGTGGAGTTCATCGCGCATTTTAAAAGTGGGGAAGGACGAAACTACCTCCATTGGGAGCAACTCGTTCCGCCCACGCAAAAAGCGCCAAGCCCATTAAGCCTGGCGCGGAACCATATAAAATGGTTGTGGGTGAAATCTAGTGGAGGACGTTATTTCAAGATGACCATGCGTCGGGCTTCTCGATAACTGCCCGCGCGCAGTTCATAAAGGTAGATGCCGCTGGCGACGCGCTCGCCGAAAGCATTGCGACCGTCCCAATAGGCGGCGGCGGTGCGGGAGACGTGATAGCCCGCCGTCTGATAACCCAAATCCAACGACTTCACGAGCGAACCGCGCAGGTCGTAGATGTGGACGGACACGTCGGAGGCTTCGGTCAGTTCAAAGGGGATCCATGTTTCCGGGTTGAACGGGTTCGGGTAGTTTGGCAGCAGTCGCGCTTGCGCGGGCGACGCGAACAGGTCCGTCACCGAATAGGCGTTCCGCAGGTCGTCTCGCTGCACGACGCGCTCGAACCGTCGAAGCGCGTAACCGCTGTCGTCGATCAACTCGAACCGCAGCGTGTCGCCTTCTTCCACGACGGTGTTCAGCGTGCCGTCCGTGAAGGATGCGGCGAACCGTCCGTTGGAGTCGATTGGGATGGAGATTGCTTCTGCGGTGCGGTCATTCAGAATCCGCAACGTTGTGCCGTTCGGCAAGATGCCCATGTCGGGAATCGCGCCCGCGACGGCGAACGCCCAGATGTTCGGCTGAATCGAAGGAGCCGTTAAGTTTGAATCCGTTGTGCCGACGGGAACGCCGTGCGATGTGCCGATCAACTGCCACGAGTCCGCCGTGAGCAGGTTGATGACGTACCCCTTGCCCGGTTCGATGGCGAAATCTTGCCCGTACCGGAATTGCCCATCCGTGCCGACAGCGGTGAAGAACGCGCTCGCTTCCAGCGACACGACGATGGTGGAGCCGAGCTCGATCAGGTCGCTTGCATGGAGGATACCGCCGCCATCCGAAACGCCGATGGTGAAGTCGCCGTTCGACAACGACGTGGGAATCAACGCCGCCGAGAACAGGCTCAACCCTTGTGGCAACTGATAGGTGAACTGCCGCAACTCCGCGTTGCCGTCGATCGGCGGCACTCCGAAGATGGTTACGGACGCCTCCGCGACGCCTCCGTGGTCCTCTCGCAATACCTGAATGTAGTTTTCGCCCGGAGGCACGAAGCCGAGGTCGATGTTCGCATATTCTGACGGGAACGCGCTGCCGGGTTCGACTGCGCCGAACTTGAAGACGCCGTTGACCCAGACGAAGATGCCGTTGTCCGCGGCGATATCGCCGGTTAGCAGCAGCCCGTTCGGTCCTGCCACGATGGGATAGATAATCGCCGTTTCCGCCGGGACCTCCCATTCGAGCGGAATCGCCTGCAGTCCGCTCCAATGCGAATTCAGCGGTAGCGGAGCGGCGGACAACCAATTACCCAAGATATCGGCGGCGGGGGACAGATCAGGTTCCGGCGCGGGAAAAATCACCGGATCGGTTCCGACGACCGGGAACGACGACGAGGTGCCGTCCAGGATCGTTCCAATCGCCGCATTGTAGTAACCGGGCGTCGAATCGTTTACCAACGCATCCTGCGCCTGCGCCCCGATGGTGAACGCCAAAAGCCCAACCAACATACCCGAGATGATTCGTCGTCCGTCCATGGGTCTTTCCAACTGCCTCGCTGAATACGATCTCAAGAAATGTATGAGTGCGCGGACGTTCTTCAATAAATACTAATCGATTCATGCCAAAAATACCACAACACACTCGCTGCGGTCAATCGACCTGACGCCTATTCTAACGCAGCGCCGTGTCGAGAGGTTCAATCCGTACGCGCAAATTTTGTGGAAGTACCTCATTTGAGGAGAATCGGATGTCGGAGATGGGCGCGGCGATTTAAGGGAACAGCGCGACAAGTTCCGCCGCGTCGTGGATGCGGATGCCGTCGAACTCTCGGAGGCTCAGGAGATGGTCGTCGCCGGAGACGATGAAATTGGCGTCGGCGGCTTTCGCGCAGGCGAGTACGGCGTCGTCGGTCGGGTCGGCGCGAACGGTCGGCTTGATGGCAGCAGGCTCGACAACGACGGCGGATTTCCGATAAGCAGATAAGAGCAGATCGGCGGATGTCCCCACCCGTTTGAACTGAACAAAGAACTTCGAGCGGCTGACGACTCGCGCAAGTTCGGCGAGTAACGGTTCGTTGGTGAACAGACGAATGTGACCCGCGCGCTCAATCTCAAGAATGC
>JAQBWJ010000127.1 GCA_027625215.1 Candidatus Poribacteria bacterium | reverse complement strand
CGTTGAAGACGGGGCGTTCGTCCGTTAAAATCTCCCCTATGAACGAACCGATTATCTCATCAGACGTGACGAGGCGACTCCGGGAGGACTCGGAGCGGTTCGCCTCAACGCCGCTCCCAGCCGACATAAGCGACTATCTCGCCGACCGATACTGTATCGACATCACCTCCCGGTTCGGTGGTTTCCCGATCCGTAACCCGTTCGGCAAGGCGTCGGGGCAGCTGTCGCTGAACGCCGGGCAGGTGCGGTCGGATTCCGATGCGGGACTAGGTTTCGTCATCCTGAAAACCGTGATCGCGCAGGACGCCTCAGGCTCGCAGTCGATGAGCGCGTGGGCGATACCGGAGACGCGGATGGTGGTCGAACCCATCACCGGAGCGACGGGCGAATCAGGGTGGACGGTGACGTGGAAGGGGCGCGGGTGGTACGGGACGTTCGACGATTACTGCGCCTTCTTCGCGAAGGCGTTGGAGATCGGGCGCGAGTCGGGCATGGTGATCGTGCCGTCGTGCAAGTACCACCTGCCGGACAAGGACGGCGAGCAATGGCGCGTCGAAGAGTACGCCTATACGACGGCGAGGCTGGTCGAGGTGTGGCGCGCCGCGATGGGCGATGCGCCGATGCCAATCGAAAAGGACTTCTCGCCGACGCTGGCGGGCGACGACCGTGCCAAGAACCAAGAGCGCATCATCGAATGGGTGCGCCGTGTGCCGCGACTGATTCGGGAGTCCGTCGGTCGGGAACGGGTTCGCGTCGGGTTGAAACTGATGAACGCGATGTTTGACGACGACTTTCAGATCGAGATGCTCCGCGCCGCCATCGAATCCGACCCACCCGACTGGATCACCTACGCGAATCGACTGTTCAACCCGACGCGGGAGTTCGACGGGAAGGTTGGTGTCGCGTACGGCGGACCCGACCTGAGTGAACGCAACCTCCGCATTCTGCGTCGCGCGAACGACCTCGTTCAGTCGGGCGACCTTCCCTCATTGCCGCCGATCAGTGCGACAGGCGATATCCTGACAGGACGAACCGCCGTCGAGTACGCGAGACTCGGCGCGTCCAGTTTTCAGATGCACACGCTTTTCCAACTCCCGAACCGCGAGTACGATGCGACGACGCGCTCAAAAACGAGTCGCACGTTACACCGACTCCTGTTCCACCCCGTTCACGGATATTTAGCGTGGATGACACATTTTCATCAAGAAATTGACGGGGGGTCGAAAGGTGATCTTTTCACGCTTTCCGATCTTCATGCAGGTTCGCGGGACGTTCAAGCGTGACGGCATCCTGAAACCGTGTCCAGAATGCCGCCGTTTCAGGTGCTGTAACCACACGCGATGATTCCTGTTGGGCTGGCTGGATTGCCTGAAACAATTTCAGCCAGCCTTTTTATGTTGAACGTCAAATGTCGTTCAAAAAGGAACCAAAAGAGCGCGGCGCCTGAGTCTCATCAAGATAGGTCGGACGACGGTCGCTGTCAACGCAAATGTGTCGGCAGTCTGAAACGCGCTACCCTCTAACCGCTCATCACTTTTGGGATTGTACTGGGACGCATGATTGCTCCACGTTTGAATCCGTGTATCACCACAATTCAAGCCAATGCGGCGTCGATCATGCGTCCGATGAGAGAGTATCCTGTTTTGCAGTTTTTGCTGAAGCCGTATCACACATCGCACCAGAAGACGCTGGCATGGTTGATCGCCGCGCTTGCGGAAGCGGGGGAAGCCCGTACCCGTTCCATCGGGGCGGTTCTATCCGAGCGGCAAGGCATTCGCCTAGGCAGCACCTGCCACCGTCAGCACCGATTGATGAAGAACCCGCGTCTCGACGACTAACACCTGACCGAGCAACTTCTGCGGCTGTTGGGAGCCAATCGGACGCTGCTTCTCGCCGTTGACTGGACGAAATGGCTGCATGGGTTGCAGATGCTGTTGGGGTCGGTGATCGTGCAAAACCGCGCGATTCCGGTGCAGACTCACGTCACACCGGATTGAGGCATCTGGCAGAACCTGGGGAACTCCGCTTTCTGGAGCGGTTGGGCAAAACCCTCCGGACGTTGGATCAACGGGTCGTGTTTCTGTGTGACCGGGGGTTTCATCGAGTCGATTGGATGGAAAAAGTGAGGCGGATCGGACACGGCTTCGTTGTCCGACTCTGTGGGAATGTGACCGTCTCTGCCGATGCCGACACCGTCGAGGAGAGGCTTCTGTCCGCGGTCCCGATCCGACCCGGACAGAAGGTGGAGTTGGGAAAGGTACGACCGCCTGGCGCGGCAGACGTTGTTCGGGATGACGCGATATCTAGGGCAAATCGACGCTGGCGATAGATTGGAAACGACCATCCGGCTGACTGTCGAGGGCGACTATCGCAAGGCGGGTCCCGTCTGTATGATGGAGCGCTACCACTCATCACAACAACATTTGCGAGATTACACGTTCTTCAGGAGAACGCAGTATGACTATTGCGTCAAGTTGTATTATGCTCGCTCAGACACGTATAATATGGTCGTGACAGACCATCAGGCGATTATCGCTTTGTACGGATACAAATGACACGAACCACCGTTGGATACTACACGATCTGGATTATGGCGCTGATCGTCGTCACGCAATCGTCGTTTGCGCCGGTCGTTGTGTGCACACGGGAAGACGGACATCGCGCCGTCGAACTGCGGCACGCGACGGTCTGCCACACGAGCGCGGCACGCACGTCCGGTTTCGCCGCCGCGTTCGCGGACGAACAATGTGGTGCGTGGCACGCCGGGGGTTGCGACGATGAAGTGATCTTTTCGAGCGGATTGATCGTCCGCAATCCAGCGACATCTCACCCCTTTCTCGACCCGAATAACTCGCCCGGTTTCGCGTTGATTGTTAATACCCACCGGCTGATGCCTTCCCATCCCAAAAGACTTGACACCCGCTCTCAGATGCTGTCTCACCTTGAGTGTATCACCCTCCTAATCTGATCGCCGCGCTCCACACAGCCAATTACGACCAAACTCGATCCTCGACGTTTCACCCTGAAACTGTCTGGACACGGAGGAGTGTATGCGATTCGCAGCCGCCGTATGGATCGGCGCGGCGTGTCTCGCCGCATGGAGCGGGTGCGCCGGAACCACAACGCTTGGACGATGGCAAGAGCCTCGACCGCTCGCCGCAGCGTACCCGCCCGCTGAACTGACGACAACTAAAGATCATTCCCGCGTGTTGGTGAACACGCTGACCCTCGAGGACGCGCTTGCGGTCACGATGGAGCACAATCCTCGACTGCTCGCCCTCAACGATACACTTCGTCGCGGAGACGCGCGGGTCGAACAGTCCAGCCTGTTCCCGAATCCGTCCGTCGAAATGGAGGCGGAGGACTTCGGTCGAACGGAGTCCGCCGTCCGATTCACCCAGGAGATTCCCCTCGGTGGAAAGCGCGGCAAACGCGGGCGCGTCGCCGAGTTGGAGCGCGACGTCGCCGCGTGGGAGGTTGAAGCCGCGCGCCTCGACGTGCTGACGGAAACGCGCCGGGTGCACCTCGTCGTATTGACGGCGCAGCGGCGCGTGGAACTGGCGACGCAACAGGTTGATCTATCGCGCCGCGTGTCCGAGTCGGTCGCTGAACTCGTGACCTATGGCAAATCCGCCGCCGTCGAACAGACCCGTGCGGACGTGGAACTCGCCCGCGCCGAATCCGACCGTCACAACGCGGACATCGCTCTGCGAAGCGCGCGCAACTCGCTCGCTGCGATGTGGGGTGAATCGATCGCGCACTTCGAGCGGGTGGAAGAACTTCCGGAACCGGTTCCGAACGTACCGACGCTTACCGCCGTGAAGATCGGTATCCGTCGCCACCCGTCCTACGCCCGGTGGGAAGCGGAGGCGGAACGACGCGAAGCCGCCTTGGTCGCCGCGCAATCGGAGCGCGTGCCGGACGCCGAACTCGGCGCGGGCGCGTTGCGGGAAGGCGGGAGCGGTGAAATCGCCGCCGTCGTCTCGGTTGGATTACCGATTCCTCTGTTCGACCGAAACCAGGGTGCGATCCGTGAAGCGCAGATCGACATGTGGAACATCGGACGGGAAAGCGAAGCGGTGCGAATCGCGCTCGTGGACGCGGCGACCACCGCCTACGACGCCCTCGTTTCCGCCCTCGACGAATCCCAGCGGCTTCGCGACTTCATCGCACCGGGAGCGCAACGCGCGTTCGACGGCGTGATGGAAGGTTATCGCGCTGGGAAATTCGGGTTGATGGAACTGCTCGACGCGGAACGCGCGGTCGTTGAAACGGAGTCCGACCTTGTCGACGCGGAGATTCGCGTTCATCGCGCCGTCATCGAACTGGAATACCTGACCGCGACGCCGCTCGACATGCTGACGAATGGAGACACGCAATGAACCGATGGAGTTGGATCGCACTGGGCGTCGTCATCGGGACCGCCGCGTTGATCGGGACGACGGCGACGTTCTCCGGCTGCCGCGCCGCCGAAGCGCAACCATAAGAATCCCACGACGCACATGATGAACATGGCGATCACGAGGAAGCCCACATCGAACTGTCGCCGAAACAGGCGACGGAGTTCGGCATCGAGGTTGCCGAGGCGGGTCCCGGCGTGTTGCACACGGAGATCGGGCTGCCGGGCGAAATCGTCTTGAACGCCGACCGCATCGCCCACGTGACGCCGCGCGTCGGTGGGGTCGTCGACGAGGTGCGGAAAAACGTCGGCGATACGGTGCGCGCGGGTGAACCGCTCGCCGTGCTGGAAGGCGTCGGTATCGCGGACGCGAAGGTGGCGTACCTTTCTGCGAAAATAGACGTGTCGCTTGCGCAAGACGAGGTGGAACTGGCTCAGGCGGCGCTGAAGGTCGCGCAATCCGACCGTGAGACAATTGCCGCCGATGTGGAGGTAGCGCAATCGAGTGTTGAGTCCGCGAAATCCAGTCTCGGCGTCGCGGAAAACGGCGTCCGGATTGCACGGACCGACTTGGAACGACGGCGCATTGTGCGTGAAAACACCGTCCTCCTGCTGAAAGACCTCGCCGAACGCGCGTCCCACGACGAGATCGTCGCGTCGCTTGAAAACCGTCCCATCGGGGAAAACCGGGCGAAACTATTATCGGCGTACTCGTCCGTCGTTGCGGCGGAGACGATCTTCAAGCGCGAAACGTCGCTCCACGAGAAAGGCATTTCGAGCGAGGCGGAACGGCTCGCCGCTCGAACTGCCCTCGAAACTGCATCCTCCGAGCTCGCCGCCCTGCGCGAAGAGATCGACTATTCCAGCCGACTCGCTGTGATGGAAGCCGAACAGTCCGTCGCCGAGAAGGAACAGGTCGTGCGCGACGCCCGCAAATCGGCGCGCGCGGCGGAACAGACGCTTCGGACGGCGCGTCAGGCATCGAACGCGGCGGCGCAGGTCGTCGCGGAGGCGGAACAGCGCATCGTCGCGGCGAACAGTACACGAAACGTCGCCCAATCCGCCCATCACGTCGCGGAACAGCGGCTTCACCTACTCGGACTCTCGAACGACGACATCGCCACGATCCGGTACGAACACGAGGACAACCCGGAACTCACGCGCTACGTGATGTGCGCGCCGTTCGCGGGGACGGTTGTCGAAAAGCACATAGCGCTCGGTGAAACGCTCACCGAAGAGTCCGACCCCTACATTATCGCCGACCTGAACTCCGTGTGGGTGAATCTGACCGTCTACCAGAAAGACCTGCCGCTCGTGCGGAAAGGGCTGCGCGTCGTCGTGTCGGCGGGACACGCGGTCCCCGACGCGGAAGGCGTCATCTCCTACGTGTCGCCCATCGTGGATGAATCGACCCGTACAGCGCTCGCGCGGATCGTCCTGCCGAACCCGGACGGACATTGGCGCCCCGGACTGTTCGTGACGGGGCAGGTCGCCGCGTCGTCGGTGGACGTGCCGATCCTCGTGCCGAAAGAGGCGATCCAACGGGTTGAAGACAAGCCGAGCGTGTTCGTCGTCGCCGAAGATGGGGACGGGTTCGAGCCGCGTCACGTTGAGTTGGGTCGAAGCAACAGCCGCCACGTTGAGATCGTCGGCGGGTTGGCGGCGGGCGAGCGGTACGTCTCGAAAGGCGCCTTCACCCTGAAGGCTGAGTTGCAAAAAGGCGCATTCAGCGACGGACACGCGCACTGATCCACCAAATAAGGAGGCACACGAACGATGAATCGACTCGTTCCGTTCGTTTTGCGTAGCCGCCTGCTGATGGTGGCGTTCGGCGTGTTGACCATAATCGGCGGCTACTTCGGCTACAGACAACTTCCTGTCGACGCATTCCCCGACGTAACTCCCGCGCTCGTTCAAGTGTTCACGGTGACGACCGGGCTCGCTCCGGAGGAGGTGGAACGGTACGTCACCTATCCCGTCGAAGTGGCGATGAACGGGCTCCCTAACTTGGAGGAGATCCGCTCCGTCTCAAACTTCGGGCTGTCCGTCGTCAACGTCTACTTCGAGGACGGCACGGACATCTATTTCGCGCGAAACCACGTCAATGAGCGGCTCCAACTCGCGCGCGAGGGCATCCCCGAAGGGTTCGGCGAACCGGAGATGGGGCCCATCACGACCGGGTTGGGGCAGATACTGTTCTACTTCGTGGAAGACGAGACGGGTGAACGCTCCCCCGAAGAGATGCGCGCGATCCAGGACTGGCTCATCAAGTTCAACCTGCAAACGGTTCCCGGCGTGACGGAAGTGCTCTCCATCGGCGGCGAGGTGAAGCAG
>JAQBWJ010000126.1 GCA_027625215.1 Candidatus Poribacteria bacterium | reverse complement strand
TACGCCCGCCAATCGAGAATCGCGCCCAATACGTTCGGGTCCCATTCGCCGATCCGGTCGAACATCTGGGGCGCTTGTTCGGAGGGGACATGATGCGTGATGAGCGGCTTCGTGGACATCCGCCCATATTGCAACAGTTGGAAAAAGGCGCGCACGTTGTCGTCCCACTTCCACAACGTCGCGGACGATTCGCGAGGCGGGATGGTTGAGGCGTGCGCTCCGAGCAGCGTCAGCCCTTTCTTGTGAACGTCCCGATAAAAATCGACGTTGGGAGTCGCGCCGCGCGAACTGCCGAGAAGCACGACTCGCGCCATCCAGCCCGCCGCATCAAACGCCTGAACGATCACCTCCGCGAAGCCCGTCGCCTCGATGACGACCTGAGGCGGCGCGTACGGCGAATGACGAAACACCTCCGCCAGCGCGTCCTTGAAGCCGTCGCCGCGCGGATCAAGCGACGCATCCGCCGCAAACTCAATGGCGAATTTCCGTCTAGCCTCATGCAAATCCATCAGGATAATGGGCGCAGCTCCGTTCACCTTTGCCAAACGCGCCGCCAACAGCCCGATCAACCCGCCGCCGAACACCGCGACGCCCTCGCCAACTTCGATACGCGCCTTGCGGACGCCCTGCATCGCAATCGCCGCGAGGTTGAAGAAGGTCGCCTCGTCCGACGCGACGCCCTCCGGCACGATGACGCACCTATCCGCTTTCACGACGGCGCGGCTCATGTGCGAGGCCGCGCAGACGACGCGATCTCCCACTTTCAACGACGTCACGCCTCTGCCAACCTCTCCAACATGCCCGACCATGCTGTATCCGACGCCGCGCGGGAACGTGCCCGGCGTGTTCTCCAGCGCGAGAAGGTTCGCGCGCTCGGTGCCGGGACTGATAAGCGTCAGTTCCGCGTCGATGAGAACGTCCCCGTCACCCGGGTCAGGGACGGTGACATCCTGCATCTCCGTTGTTTTCGGCGCGGTGAAGACGACGCGGCGAGATTTCGGCATGAGTCGCTCCGTTGCGTGGAACTATCGGTACGAAAACTGCTGCAACATGTTCAATACAAGTCGGTCGGACGCCGGATCGACGCCGAGATTGGCGACGAGGTTGAACGTCGAAAGCATCATCTTGCGGTCTTGGTGCGTCAGGATGCACACGTCGGCGGTGTAGGGGTCGCGCGCTTCGATGTTCGCGTGGAATGCGGCGACATCGCATCCTACCGACTTCGGCATCTCGTGGATTTGCTAACTGTCCACCGGGCAGAGCCGCGCATAGATGTCCGTCGAACCGACCGAGCACCCCTGCGGCAACCCCGTGAACATCGGGTGATTCGTGATGAATCGCGCCCCGCCGTAGTCCCATGAGAGCAATCGCGGGTTCGGTTTCCAGTCGTCCATCGCGGGGAAGTGCGCCATCAGATCGTCGCCGTCCGCGAAGATGCGGTGGTCGAGGACGATCAACGGCGATCCCGATTCCCATTTGGCGAGAACGGCTTTCCACATCGCCATGTTGTCGTCGTTCAGTTCGCCGACGGTGACGATGATTGGCGCGTTCGTGTTGAGATGCTCCGGCGCGCTGACGGGTTGGCTCGGCACGCCGATGGAGTCCAACATCGGCGACAACTTCGATTCCGACTCCCACACGAACGGCGTGGCGACTTCAATGTGTCTCGGAGGGACGCGCTCGAACACGGAGATGTTGCGGACGTGCACCGCCTCGCTCTGACCCTCCGCCGCGCCTTCCTTGCGGAGGACAACCGTCAGACGATGAGGACCCCCCATCGACGCGCCCTTCAACGGGTATGCGAACAACGGCTGAATCAAGTCGCCCGTGACGCGCACCTTCTCCTGAACGTTCCACAAGGTGGACTGTTCGGGACCCTGTAACGACAGCGACAGCACATTGTTGCCTGCTTCGAGTTCGTGCTCGTTCACCAACGAGACATCGACGTTCACCGGATCGCCCACGTAGAGCGTGCGCGGCTGCCAGTCGACGTTCAGTAGGCTCGGCGAGTTCAGTTCGCGTATTTTTTGAAACGAACTGACCTTCTGGTTTCGCCAGATATCGACGACGCCGGAAATTGCGTACCCGCTGTCCTCGAACGCGGTGAGACAGTGACCGATTGCCTTCGGGTTGCCCCACAGCGCCGTCAGGTATTCTTCGTACCGTTTGGCGGCGGCGCGTTTCCCGGCGGTCAAAAAGGCGTCAAAAGTGGGGAAACCGCGTTCTTCCAACCGCAAACGCGCATACTGTTGGCGATGGTGCTCGACCAAGTCGCGGAACAGCGTCGCGTCTTCGAGATCGTCGCGATGGTTCGAATACGTTTCGAGCAGCACGCCCCATTCGGAACCGTGCGGCGCGCCCCATTCGCTCAGGTAGAACGGCTTGGACGCGGGGTCCGCCTTGCCCATCAGTTCGCGCCCGCGCAGTTGTCGCACGCGCTCCGTCGTGCTGGCGACGCGGCTGTGCCCAACCGGCTCGGTCGGGCTGACGTTCTCAAACAGATACCAATGACGCTGCTCAAAGTGCTGCTGCGGCTCCGGCTCGTCGGGAAGCCACTGGACGCAGCCTTCCGGTTCCGCATTGTCGGCGTTCAGAATGACGCGCGTCGGATCTAGCATCCGAATCTTGGGAAGAAGTTGTTGCGTCGCGTAGGTGAGCATCTCGTCCGTCGTGTCGTGGAGGCAGCACCACCACATGACGGACGCTCGGTTGCGGTCACGACGCACCTGACGAATCATCAGATCTTCTAAATGTCGAGCCCGCGACGAGACGGTGCCCTTCGTCAGTTGCGACGCCGCCAGTGTTTCCACTTGTAGGAGCATCCCCATCTCGTCGCAGGCGTCGAGCGTCGCCCTGAACGGCGATTTGCTGAACGTCCGCATCAAGTTTGCGCCCGCGTCAACAGCGAGTTCGATATCGCGCCGCGCCATCTTGCCGTACGGACGACCCAACGTGATGGGCCATATCTGGTTGTACAGGAACCCGCGCAATAGAATCGGTCGCCCGTTGACGGTGACGCGCCCGTCCTTGAACGACACGTCGCGCATTCCGAACCGCTCGGAGCGCATGTCGAGCAGTTCGTCGTCGCGGAACAGCGTCACGTTGAGGCGATAGAGGTGAGCGTTGTGGACTTCCCACCGCACCATCTTTGGGAGAAACAGGCTGAGATGCACGTCGCGCCGCCCCTTGCCGATCCGCACGCGCCGACGCGCCCGCGCGACTGGTTCGCCCGCTTCGGGATAGTCGGGATAGACGGTCGCCTCGACGGTCAGCGAGTCCATGTGTCCTGTGCGGTCGCCGAGTTCGACCTGCACCTCGATTGCGGAGTCCTCGACGTTCGGTTGGATGTACACGTCGTCGATCCATTGGAGGTTGCGCCCATCGAGAAACACGTCTTGGAGGATGCCGCCGTAGTTGTAGTGCGGTTGCCCCGAAGACCAAGGGTTCTCGTGCTGTTTGCCGCCCGGCACGTTGCCGAGTTGATAGCCGTCGACGGACGTTCCATGCGCGGGGTCGATCACCCTGACGGAGAGCAGATTGTCGGTCGGATGCAGGGCGCGCGTCACTTCAAACAAAAACGGCAACAGCCCGCTTTGTACTCCACCGAGATAGTGTCCGTTCAGCCACGCCTCCGCGAAGTAGTCAACGCCCTCGAAACAGAGGCGAAAAAAGTGGTCGTCGGGCAGTTGCGACGCGCGAAATGTCTTCCAGTACCAAACGACGCCGTCCGTGTACGGGTGCGTTTCCTCGATACAACTGGGCACGGAGATGGTGACGGCGTCTGAGGGCGGCTCGTGCATCCAGCCCTCTTGTCGCCCGCGATTTTCCGGGTCGATCAAAAACGACCAGCGGTCATCGCTCAATAGTTCGTAATACATCGGTATGCGTTTCCTTACGGGTGCGGCGTGATGAACCCCTTACCATTCAGTGTAGCAGTACCCCGCGAACGCTGAAAAGCGTGATGGGCGTCTTCGGCGTCACGGCTGGTCGGATGATTCAACGCGCCACTCGATCACGCGCCCGTCCGAGCCGCCGGAGAGCAGACGGCTTCCATCCGGCGAAAACGCAAGATAGCGCACGGGCGAGTCGTGTCCGGTCACGGTTGCAACGAGCGTTTGAGTCGGGATGTGCCACAGTCGGATCGTCCGGTCTTCGCCTCCCGACGCGAGCAACGCGCCGTTCGGGTGGAACGCGAGCGCGTGAACGTACTCCAACCGCCCGCCGTTCGCGCCGACATGTCTCATCTCGTGACCCTTCAACACACCGACCCGCCGATGCGTTTCGTGGTCCCACAGTTGGATGTGGTGGACGAGTTCCGGCACGTCCTCGCCGCCTGAGACGGCAATCGCCCACAGCGACGCGGGTCGGCTGAACGCGAACGTCATGTCGGGGAGCGTGTGGTAGAGGTCTCGGTAGGTCGATTCGATGGCGGGCGGGATCGCGTCGCAGGTACGCATCCCCGCCGAGATGACCCAGTTGCGCGCCCACTCCTGGCGTTCGGGAGGGAGGAGGCGCATCAGTTCGCGGTTGAGGGGTCGTCCCTCGAATGTGTAGCCGTCGGTAAGCGCGGGGCTTTTGGCGAGTTTGTACTGGGGGAGCGTTAGCCCGCACGACGCCAAGTCCGCCATCGACAACTTCGCCAGTGGGACGACCTTGCCCGTTTCGAGTCGAATCACCTCGAAACCGAGTCGGTCGAATGTGCCGATGGCGATAAACTGGTTGTCCGCGCTGAAACGATACCACGGTACGGCGCTTTCTGGACGAGTCAGCGCGGGCTCATCGGTGATGGCATTCTTGAGAACGAACGACGCGGAGCCGTCCGAATTCTTGACGTACCCCGCGCCGTATCGCATGTCCGCCGTCTGTTCCGTCCAACGATACCGATGCGCGGTGTCCCAGTTCGACATGGCGGAAGGCTTATCTCGGTCGAAACGCCACACCGCGACTTGCTCAATCGGATCGTTCGGAGTCGAACGAATGAACTGCGCGAGCTCCGGGTAGATTCGGATGCTCCACCGTTCCGCGCCGTTGGGTTCTTCGTCCGGCATCAAGTCGAAACGGTGCGTGCGTATATGGCGGTTCGCATCCCACGAGGACGCGATGCCATCCGCCGCAACGGCGATGATGTGATCCCCGATAGGATGATACGCGATGGCGCGAATCGCCGCGTCGTGCGCGTTTGGGATCGTCCCCGTCCGCTCCAACGTCCCTCCGTCGAGGAAGAAGATGTCGCGCGACACAACGACCGCAACGGTCGATCCGTCCGGCGAAATCGCCGAGGCGCCGACCATCCCCTTCCCGTACGTCTCGACAGGCTCCAACCGCACGGACGGCGCCGTCTGCGCCGATGAGCCGCCTATCGCAACGAGAAGCAGCACGAACACGCGCCAACTCATGGGCCCTTTCGCCAAGTCGATTTCATACCGACGGCTCGTTTACCATTTCATGTTCATTGCGAGACGCGGGTACTTGTTCACGTTCATGCTGCCGGAGTGGATGCAGAAAACGTGGTAAAGCAACACATCGCCGCGTTTCGCGGGTATCTCAATCGGTTCGCCCAGATTGAGCTCGTGAACGGCGCGCCCCAATTCCCACATCATCTCGTACTTTTCGGGATCGGATCGCGCGAACGCATCGACTTTGTGGATCGAGCCGGGCCATACAATTGTCGCGCCGCCGTGCGATTCCACGTCGCTGAGGTAGGTCATCGCCGCGACTCGATAGGCGTACGGAAACGTCTTGTGACCGTGTTCCTTAATCGAGTGGTCGAGGTGTCCTCCGTGCGGACGCCACTCGCCTTCCTGCGGAAACGTGTTGATCGAATATCCGCGCGAAGGCGGCTTGAAACGCTCGCGCGAGAGGTCGCCTTCGCTCACCTGCCACGCCGCCGTGCAATAGTCTTCCGTGTAACAGGCGACGAGATCGGGATCGTCAAACGCGGTATGTCCGCGCTCGCGTTTGTCCCATGTGGAGGGATCGTCGCGGTCGATGCCCATGTTGCGCCACATGGCGTCTTCGCCGCGCTTCGAGATTTCGTCGGGGATCAAGCCGGACACATGCAAGTACCCGTTTTCAAAATAGGAGGCGATCTGTTCCGGCGATAAGACGGGTTTCGTCACAGGGGGTCTCCTTCATCGCGGTTATCGATCAATAAACAACGTGCGGTCGCTTCGCGGGATGATACCGAGTTCTTCTGCCGCGTTGAAGAGGTATCGGATCGCGTCTTCGCCTTCGTCGCCATAGTCGAGCGTAAACTCGTTCACGTAGAGGTCGATGTGTCGCCGCATCACGTCATCGTCCATCTCTTGAGCGTGCGCGCGAACGGTGTCCCAAATGTCGGCGGGGTTGGAGTAGGCGCGTTCGACGCTCGCTTTCAACGCGCGGTCGATGGCGGCGATTCGTGCCGCTCCAAGCGACCGCCTCGCCAAGATACCCCCCAACGGGATCGCGTGTCCTGTCGATTCTTCCCACCACTCGCCCAGATCGACAACTTGATGAAGTCCGTGCCGTTGGTAGGTGAATCGGCTTTCGTGGATGATGAGTCCCGCGTCAACCGTCCCGTCCGCCGTTGCTTGAAGGATTTTGTCGAACGGCATCACCACGAGGTCGGTCACGGATGCGTTGAACAGCCGCAGTAGTAGCGCGGCGGTCGTCCGTTTGCCGGGAATGGCGACGCGCTTGCCTTTCAGCGATTCCGCCGTCACCCCCTCGCGCGCGACGACCAGAGGCCCAC
>JAQBWJ010000125.1 GCA_027625215.1 Candidatus Poribacteria bacterium | reverse complement strand
CGAGAAGCGATGACGGGCGCGTAGCTCAGTTGGTTAGAGCGCTACGTTGACATCGTAGAGGTCAGAGGTTCGAATCCTCTCGCGCCCATACAGCATCAAACGGGGCCGTAGCTCAGTTGGGAGAGCGCTAGAATCGCACTCTAGAGGTCAGGGGTTCGACTCCCCTCAACTCCACCAGTTTGAAACCCGCAGGGCGCAAGGCTCTGCGGGTTTTCGCTTTCCTCTCGAAAACGATGTAAAACAGCGTTTGGTGGCAAAATGGTGGCATTGCGGAAATCGCCGTAAAAGAGAAAGGAGTCCGTCAGGACTCCTTCTTTCCGCCATCAAAGGGCAGTTTGTGCACTTGTCCCTTGTGGCTTTCCGTTGAGAGATGGGCATAGACCAACGTCGTGTCGTAATCGTTATGACCCATCAATTGCTGTATATGCATGAGGGGCACGCCCTGCATCGCCAGATGCGAGGCGAACGTGTGACGGAGCGTGTGCAACGTCACCTCGCTCAGATTCGCATCGCGGACGATACGGTTCCACGTCCGCTGTACGTTGCTCGTCAAGCGTCGCCCACCGTAGGTGAAGACATACTCGTTCTCGGCGATGCGGCGGTGCGCGAGAAGCACTTCGCGTAGCGGCCGTGCCATTTCAAGGACTCGGTACTCGTAGTTCTTGGGATGCCAATCCGGTTTCGGCTGGATCGTGACCGTGTTGCGCTCGAAGTCCACATCCTCCCATCGGAGGT
Organism: Candidatus Poribacteria bacterium; assembly: GCA_027625215.1. GTDB lineage: Bacteria > Poribacteria > WGA-4E > JAQBWJ01. The sequence goes on along the minus strand of JAQBWJ010000125.1, from coordinate 6,016 downwards.
TGAAGAGTTCCGACTTGCGCATCCCCGTGTAGACCGCCGTCACCACGAGTGGGAAGAGGTACGTTTCACGGGCTGCAGCAAGCAGTCGTTCCACCTCGTTTTGAGTCAAAAAACGAGGCGGTCGGCGACTTTCGCGTAGTTTGGGCGCATCCTTCACCGGGTTCGCACGCGCGTATCCTAGTTGGACGGCGAGTTTGAACGCGACCGAGAGGAGTGTCGTCTCTCGATTGATGGTTCGAGAGGTGACGCCGTCCTTCTGTCGGTGCGCCTTATAACGTTCGACGGCGCGCAAGTCGATGTCGGTCAGGTTCGTCTTGCCGAAGAACGGAATCAGGCGCGCATTGATGACGTAGCGTTCCATCTCGAAGGTACCACTCGCCTTGTTGCGTTGCGACCAATCGAGGTAGTGCTCGACCATGAAACGGCGAAACGTGATGTTTTCGACATCAACGGAAGCGGTCACGCCGGACACTTCCTGAGCGATGAGTAGCTTCTCCCGCGCGATTGCTTCGCGTTTTGTCCTGAAGGCTTCACGGAGGCGCTTTCCGCCGACGTTGACATCGACTTCCCAGCTGTTCCTTCCTTTCCGCTTACGAACGGCCATAGCGTGTCTCCTCTTCAGCGAGGAGCAGATGATCGCCGCCTTCAGCGTTGTCGGTGAGCCACGCTTCGAGTTCCGATTGGCGGAACCGGAGGAAGCCACCGATCTTGAAGTGGGGGATGCGGTTCTCGGAAGTGAGGGCGTACAGGTAGGACTTCTTGATCCGCAGGAGCGAACAGACGTCGTCTGCGGTGAGCAGGCGTTCGATGCCGTGCATGAGCGTTCCCTCTGTCATTTGTCAAAGAGCGGAGGGCTTCTCTCCTCTTCGGCTGCTCAGCGGAAGCCTGTGGCTGAACAGCCGTGAAGATCGAAGTCGGGAGGGGAAGGGAGCGCTTCACGAGGGCGGGAACGACAAAAACAAAATCCCCACTCCGATGGTGCCGGAGCGGGGATTCTGTCCCCAACGAGTTTGGTCGTTTCCGCTGGCACCATCAGCGAAGGGTTGAATATGTTCGTCGTGATTTCATCCTAGCAAACGGACAGGATTTGTCCAGTGGCGGGCTGTGGACAACATGCGCCGCGTTCGTTTTGGGGCCGGACGTTGGAACGGACAGACGGAAGCGGCGGTCAGCGGTAGCCCTCATCCAAACGATGAGGGCTTCGGATTCGAGTCCGACGCGCGTGTCGGACGACGAGACGTGGCGTGATGTTCTCGGCATTCTTCAGTTTAATCGCCACCTCGTCGGGTCAAAGTGCTTCCCGTTGGGACTCCACTCTTGACCCGACGAGGACTCCGGCGATTGGGTCCGTTCCGGCGAGAACATCGCGGCGACGCACGTCCCCCCGATGGAAACGGTCGGCTCGCCGTTGTCGAATGGATTTCCTATGAACGACGAACAACAGCACGCAGTGTCCAAGGGAGACGACTCGCGCTTCGCGTTTCTACCACGCGATCGGTGGATGGACGATCTCGACGGGCTTGTCATCGTCGGGTCCCTGCTGTCGGTCGATGATCGCCGCATTCCCATTCGCGTGCATCGCGACCTTCTGAACACAGATTCCGACGAGGAGATCGAATCGCTGATCCGCGACGGACTGCCCGCGTTGCACAAGTTCGATGTGGGTGGCTACCGCGACCAGTGGATCCGACGGATTCCGGGGAACGATTCGCAGTATATCGAGATCGCGGTTGGCGTTGCGGGCGTAATGGTTACGCTGGAACCCGCCTAGCGGCATGACGAATCGACACGTGTCGATGGTTGCGTGACGTCAACGTCGGGGGAGGGTCGGCGGCGGCCCTCTTCCGTCGGGGGCGACGGCGGTTGCCCCCGACGCGAGCGTCAAGGGCTTCGGATCGGAGTCCGACGGGCGCGTCGGACATCGCGCGATCCACGCCGGGCGGCGACTCGATGTGCGATGTTCTCGGCATTTCTCATTGTAGCCGCCACCTCACCGCGTCAAGGTGCTTCCCGTCGGGAACTCCACCTTGACCCGGCGAGGACTCCGGCGGCTGAACCGTCTCCGGCGAGAACATCGCAGAGACATATATCTCTCGATGGAAACGGTCGACTCGCCGCGGTCAAGATTCTATCCATCGTCTTCATGACCAATGAGCATCCGCAGCCGTTACCCAACGGAGCCAAGTTCGATCCGCCGCTGCCGGAAGAGTCGCTCCGACAGGCGCATGCGGACGGGAAGCTGCTCCGCATCGCCAAGGCAAAGGACGACGTCGGTGGGGTCGCCGATGTCTACGTCAGCCGTGCCGTCGGCGAGCGGTTCGGGCGGAGCGGCGTCCTGTATCTCCTGAATCTGTCGCTTCGACGACTGGTCCGAGAGGACGCCGAGGGGCGCAAGACGCTCGAAAAGGGCGTCTGCGTGTTGGACGCGATACGCGTCGTCTCCTACGGTACGGCGCTGGTGATGTCCTATGCGGAGGAGCCGATCCCTTAGCGGACGCGGGAGGCGGGGAGGACCGACGCGGGTTCTCCCCGCCGTTCCGAGGTCGCGAGAGGATATTCAACGGGTCATGAAGCCATCTCATTCAACGCCATGACGAAAGAACCTCATTCCGACGACGACATGCCCGTCATCGTCGAATACACGCGCGAGCAGGCGATCGCGGACGGCGTCCTCGTTCCGACGGGACTCGTCGGCTACAAGGGCGGCAAGTTCGTCCAGGTCTGCTTCACGGCGCATCTGTTCGAGGCGTTCAAGGACGCGACGGAGCGGGATCGGCTCGTGTCGGAAGGGCTGAAGGCGCTTCGGCGCTCCGATCCGGAGGATACGCGCTACCGACTGCTTCGCGTGCTGCGCAGGAAATACTGGGTGATTCTGGACGGCGACGGGATCACCTTTCTGTATCCGAGCGATTATTGAGTCGCCAACGCCGGGAGAGGACTCCCCACCATTTGTCAAGGGGAAATTGAAATTCTTCATGCGGCGGACTCGGTTTGTGAGTCGGTGGTTTGCCGGCTCACGCGTTGAGGGTCGTAGAGGGTTCCGGTTTTCAGCATCGCCACGAGGACGGCGAGAAGGCGGTCGGCAACCTGTCGAAGGGCGCGACCATGCGTATGTCCGCGGGCTCGCAGTCCGGCGTAGAGCTGACGCGCGTAGGCATCCCGTTGGGTGGCGACGCGCGCCCAATGATAGACCGCGTTGCGCAGACGAGCGTTGCAGGCATAGCGCATGATGACGACACATCGTTTGCCGCTGCGGCGCGTGATCGGTGCGGTACCTGCGAGGGTGCGCAAGGCGTGGTAATCTCTCTGGTCAAGAGGCTGCGACGCCTCGGCGAGCATCGTGGCGGCGACGATCCGACCGACACCGGGCAGGGAGCGGAGGATTTGGACGTCGCGATGCTCGCTCTGCTGCCCCGGTGTCGTCTCCTGCGCGACGAGTTGTTTGAGCAGCGACTCGATGCGCCGTGCGCATTGGGCGCGTTGCTCGCGCGTCAGACGCAGCCGCGGGATCAGCAGCGCCAAGTGAGCGCTTGCCGCTTCCACTGTCCCCGGAGCCACGAAGACGGGTTGCTCACGCAGAGCGGCGACGACGTCTTCGGTTTGGAGACGGGTGATGCGATGCTTGCGAAGCAGCGTTTCGACGCGCTTGGGCGTCAACTTCGCGCCGACGGCGGGTGATGGGGCGACTTCCAGCAGCGACCAGAACCAGGATTCGTTCGCGGCAGGACACAATCGAAGCAGCGAAGGAAAACAGCGATGGACTTGCTCGCGGAGCCGATTGGTCAGCCGGTTGATCTCCTCGCGAAGGTCATCCTCGGCTCGCGAGACTTCGCGGAGTTGGATGATGACCGGATCATCCATGTGGACCCGGCGGAAGCACGGACGATCGGTGCGTACGGAGTCGGCGAGCACGAAGGCGTCCTTGCGATCGTCCTTGGCGCCGGCGACCGTATGCCGATCACGAAACCGATCCAGCTGCTTGGGGTTGATGGCGAAGACGTGGAAGCCGCGCTCGACGAGGCTCTCGACGAGTGCGCCACGTGGTATCTCGATCGCCACCGCGACCCGATTGGGGTCCTCATCCGAAAGGCGGGTGAGCCAATCGAGGAATTCGTTGACGGAATTGCCTGTGTGTTGCACCGATCGCTCGGCGAGAACATCGCGCCTGGCGTCCAGAGCGCACACCTGGTGCGCCTCTGTCGCCCAGTCGATGCCCAGAAAGATCGTGTATTCGTTCTGCATCATGCGCCTCCTTGTGGGAGTTGGAATCTCGACCCACCGCGGTGCATCGCCGACCCTGTACTGGCGCTCGTAGCGCAACTCCCCACTGGGCGTGCAACGCGGTCGCCCAACCGAGGCACGGGTCCTCTCCCGGAGCTCGACGGCTCTGGGTCTGCAAGGCGCTCCCGGTTAGGCGGCCGAGATGCTTTCAAGCGACAGGCTACGCTGTAGAGGTACAATCGAACAACAGCCACCTTCGGCAGCGCATCCATCACACCCTCAAGGGTACAGGGTCTGAACAGGCCCTCTTCCGGTGCGCGCCCGCGTCGGTCGCCACCGTTGGCGGCTTCAGGTTGAGGTGCGACGGTTTCCCCGCCCACCCCCTCAAGGTCGTCGCCTTCGGCGACCGCGGATTCGAGGGATCGTATCCCAAAGCCCGTCGGAAACGAGGCCGCTCCTCGCGCTCTCCTATGATAGCCGTCACCTCATCCCGTCAAGGAGCCTTCCTGCGGACTCCTCCTTGACGGGACGAGGACTCCGACGGCTGTCGCGCGCACGGCGAGGAGCGTCGCGGAGACGTTCAAGGTCGCCTCGCCGGGTTAAGTTCACCGAGACATCATGAACTATCGGGTCTACCTCCATGACCTGAACGCCGACTGTATCACGCGCATCCGCGATGCGCTGCGGGTCGATCTGGTCGAGGAGATCGAGCAGGCGGTCGCGTCGGGGGTCGAGCGGGAGACCGCGGAGATCGAAGTCGTCGACGACTATCTCAACCGCCACAATGTCGGGTGGGAGCTCGAGATATGAGCCGCTCGACAAGGCGACTCGAAGTCGTCTGCCCGCGTTGCCGTTGCCGGTTCTACGCGGAGCCGGATCGGGTCGTGCGATTTCTGGATCGCGCGGCGAAGCGGGATCGGGGCGATTCCGTCCGTCGCTTGAAGCGCCGCCTGCGATAGCCGGATGCGCGCGCCGAGAGAGCCCTCGCGAGGGCTCTCTCGGTTTCCGACGGGCTTGTCCCCGCCCGCCCTTCAAGGTAGCCGCCTGTCGGCGGCACGAGACGACGACAGGTCCGCTCGCTCGCTTCTTCCCAGTATACCATCCGGTCAAGTCCGTCCAGCGCAAGAATATAAGGGGCTATGGTGGCTGGACTGACTTGACTGCGGATGGTGGTTCAAAAGCGAAGCGAGCGATCGCTTCGGCGGTGCAGTCGAGCCGTCTAACCTTCACGCGACGATATGACAACGCGACATCGCTTTGCGACATGGCTTCGGCAGGAGTTCGACAAGCATTGCGGCACGTCCGAGACGGATTTGAGGAACGGATGCGAGCCGGAATACACGCTCTGGCAGTCCGAACTGGACTTGCTGATTCGACGAATCGTAGCGCAGTTTCCGGAAGCGTCCGGATCTGGACGGGAGTCGGACGACAGCGCCGACCCAACGCCGTCGAACGGGCCGAGAATGCTGCCGCTGCTGGTGATCGGGCGGAAAATCTACTTCGTGGATCGTCGGCTCTCCCAACTCCGCGACGCGGAGAACCCGCGCGATTGGGATCAACTGACCGAGCAGCAGTTCGAGTGGTTGATGCGGATCGCCGACTTCGACCCGAAGCCGCGCGAGATCGGCTAGACGGAGACCCCGCAGTATCCGCGCTGCGGGGTTTTCATTTGGTCGCGCCCGATGAGAAGCCGCGTCCGCTCGCTCGCCCTAGGGGTTACAACGCGCCACCGTCCGTTCGTTACACCTCGAATCGAAGCGGCGACGGAAGCGTAACGAACGGACGGGAGCTGGCG
>JAQBWJ010000124.1 GCA_027625215.1 Candidatus Poribacteria bacterium | reverse complement strand
CCGCAACAGGTCCGTCACCCCGCCTCCGACCCCGATGTCGTCCACCCCGATCCGCTCGACGCCGTGCAGACCTTGCAGCCAAAGCGCGTGACCCGCGATCTCCTCCACGTCCCGCTGGCGGTCATCGACGTGAAACTCATACCGACACCCTCGCAGGATCATGTAGACCGTCGCGTCGCTCCCGAACCGCGCCACATCGACGCCCATCAACGTCTCGCCCTCGCGCACCATGTCGCCCTGAGACGCCTCATACCGCTTGATCGCCCGATTCACCCATTCCAGCGGGATCAACTGATCGCTGCCCGACGCCGGAAACTCGCCCAACACCCGCGACTTGTACTGCGGCGAATCCGTCCCCCACTCGCGTTTCTTCTCGTCCACCCATTCCTTCGTGACGAGCCGCTTCCGCAGTTTGTCGGAGACGTTTTCGCCCGTGAAGTTCGGCGAATCGGGACACGCAATCGTGAGGACGTTCCACCCTTCGGTGCGACAGGCGTCGTAGAAATGCCCCTGCTGCGACACCGGGTTGCCGATCATCAGCATATGCGCGTCGCCCGCGCTCATCAGCGAGTCCGCGCCCACGTAGATTTCGTGCCGCACGCCCGGCGCTTCGTCCAAAATGATGAGGAGGTGCTCTTGGTGATGCCCCTGAAAACTCTCCGTGTCCACCGCCGACAACCCCACCGCAAACCAATCGTCCTGAATCCGCAACTCGGTCAGGTTCGCCGTTCCCGGAAACTCGTGCGGGCGCAACTCCCGTTTGAACAGCGCGTTGATCTCCGCCCACAGCAGTTTACGGACTTGGTTCCACGTCGGAGCCGTCGTGATCACCTTCGACGGCTGCCGCAAAAACAGGAACGTCAACGCCGCCACCGCCGACACGAACGTCTTCCCGACCCCATGTCCCGCCGGAACCACCGTCCGTCGGTTCTCAAATACCGACCGCAATACGTCCTTCTGACGGCTCCACAGGTCGACGCCCAACGTCTGCTCCGCGAACGCGACGGGATCGCCCTTCGCCCGCGCGACCGCGTCCCGCCAGTCCTCGCTCAACCGCACGCGCTTCCAACGAGTCGGCGAGGTTTCCATTTCATGAAAAACCAGCATATTTGGTAATCCCGTGCCCGCGATCCTTGTTCCATCGTCAAGATGTGTCATCGGCGTGGATTCCCTCGTTTTCGTCCGTGTTCCGTTATTCAAGTAGGTCGTCATGAATTCCTGAACCGTCAACCAACCCTGTGTCATTCTGAGTGCTGAAACGCACTAATTGTTGCATCTTTCACAGAGGTACTAACCGTGTCATTCTGAGGCTCCTGCCGAAGAATCTCTAGCCCAACAGTGGTATCGTCACCAGTGTTGATCGGTTGTCGCTGTGGGATAGAGGTTCTTCCCCGCTACGCGCCATCCCCTTCGGGGATCGCTCAGAACGACACGGCTTAGAGCGTTGAGAAAGATGCAAACTCTAATGCGGTGATGCACTGAGGAGCCTCGCGCAGGAGGCGACGTGAGAATCTCAGTGTTTCCACAAACTTCTGACGACCTACTTCGGTGATGATCTGACGTTCAACCTACCTAACGGATTTTGGGGCAACAATACTACATTTATTTTAGGTATTATCGGCGATGTAAGACGATAAAATCACGTCAAACCCGTATGGGACACGGATTCAACGCGCGTCGATTTTTTTGGAATGGGAGGGCTGATTTTCAGGAATTGGGGGAGAGAGGCAGACGTTCGGTCTCGCGTCGAACACCACCGCGCGTCACTTCGAGTTGGCGTGATCACCTAACCACCACCCTCCCCCTCAGTCATCGTGAGGAGCGAAGCGACGCGACGATCTCTCCCGAAGTTCAACGTCGGCGCAGGGGGTGGCGAAGGAGTTGCGCGCCGGTTGCCGATTGACGGAAATCGGCGAATCTCGCCCTAAACGCCATTCATCCGATGGCGACTACTGGTTCGTGACAGAGAATGTTGTTTGAACCGACCCCTCTTTGATCCTCCCCTGCAAGGGGAGGAGAAAAGGTCCCTTCCCCTTGCAGGGGAAGGTTAGGAAGGGGTCGAAACCCCAAACGTTTAACGTCACTGACCACTACAATCCCAACAAAAACATGACCGTAAAACGGCGTTCGTCGTTCATCTCCCCCAAAAGGAAGAAATGGCGGACGCCGTTGTCGTTGACTTGGGCGACCCCAATTTTTGTGTCGATTCGCGTACACCGTCGTATTCGATGATGGGGCTATGTCGATGAAGGGAACGCAATGCGGTTCATCGAACTGACACGACGGGCGCAGGAAGGCGATTCGGAAGCGTTCGGCGAACTCGTCCGACAGTTTCAGGGGATGGCGTTCGGGTACGCCTACTCGCTGTTGGGCGATTTCCACCTCGCGCAAGACGCCGCGCAAGACGCTTTCATCCAAGCGTACCACGATATTCGGATGGTGACGACTCCGGCGGCGTTTCCCTCATGGTTGAAGCGCGTCGTGTTCAAGCACTGCGACCGCATCCGCCGACGCCGCCAACTGCTGCTCGCGGACGCGGAAACGCTGAACGCCGTCGCCGACCACACGCCCAACGTCGCGGAGGAAATCGTGGAAGACGAAACCCGACGCCAAGCGCTTGCCGCCCTGTCGTCGCTCAACGAGGACGAACGCGCCGTCACGCTGCTCGTCTATGTGCACGGCTACAGACAGAGAGAGGTCGCGGCGTTCCTCGAAATCACGGTCGATGCGGTGAAAAATCGGCTGCGCTCGGCGCGGCGCAAACTCGCGGAAAGGATGCTCATGTTGACCAACAGGCGCTTCACGACGACACGCCCGATCTCGCCAAGCGATACGAAGACGTGAAGGAACTCCAAAAAGTCTGCGAACGGGGCGATGTCGCCCGCGCGACGAACCTGCTCCAACTCTACCCGGAGGTGTTGGACGGACCCGACCTCGATACGAAGTTTCCCTATCCGACGACGATGTTGTGGTCGCCTGTCTACGTCGCGGCGCACTACGGACACGAGCCGTTGGTGAAACTGCTGCTCGACATGGGCGCGAACCCCGTGCCGCACGAAGTCTCCGGTCAGTATGTACAGGAAACGTATTTCAACTGGACGAAGGCGCACGTCGAAAAGGGCTACGACGGCATCGTGCGGATGATCCTCGCAGGCGTCGAGGCGCGTTACGGGAAACTTTTCGATGAGGGCGACCTTCATCGAGCGGTTGTCGATGGCGACATTGACCACGTCAAAGCGCTTATCGCCGAGAAGCCGGATCGGGTGAAACAGGTAGATCAGGTCGGGAATACGGCGTTGCATCACGCCGTCGCGCACAACCGTTTGGACATCGTGCGCGTGTTGGTGGAAGCAGGCGCGCCTGTTGACGCACACAACGGGCGAGGTCGCACACCGAGCGTCGTCGCGTTATTCGGGCTGTGGTACGGGCAGCGGACGGATATGAAGTCGGAGATTCTGCAATTTCTGTTGGCTCAAGGCGCGGAGTACAAGATGATTGTCGTCGCGACGGTCGGCGACGAAGAACGAGTCCGCGAACTCCTGAAAACCGACCCGTCATCAGCGAGCAACGCTGACCCCACCCATCGGTGTCCCATATCAGGCGCGGTGGCGATGCAACACACGAATATCGTCCGAATGCTGCTGGAACACGGCGCCGATCCGAACGCGAAGGAAGCGTGCTGTCAGGGCGGACACTCGCTGCGCACCGCCGCTCAGGACGGCAATGTCGAGATCGTCCAACTGCTGCTTGATTACGGCGCGAACCCGAAACATTACGTCGATTCGGCGGGCGATGCCGTCTACGCCGCTCAGAATTGGGGGCATACGAAGATTCTCCAAAAACTGTACGCGGCGGGCGCGACGATGGAGTTCCAAGTCTACTCGATGAACCACCGCATCGACGTGATCGCCGAAATCCTCAAACTGAAGCCGGAGTTGGCGGATGAGACGCTCCCCGTCGGGTGGGAGGACAACGGGAACGAAGAGCTCGCGCTCGACATCATGAAGTTGGCGATCCGTTACGGCGCGCGCTTTGAGAAGACGTGGGAGTGGAAACTGCGTTGGACGGTCACGAAATACCCCAACGTCTTCAAACTGCTGATGGAACACGGCGCCGACCCGAATCAACCACTGCTGGGCATTTCCGGCGATCAAGCGCGGCGTTACGCGGGGCAGGACGACCAACTGCGCCACATCCGCTTCCTCATCGAGGAGTGCGGCGCGGACGTGAACTGTCGGGACGCCGAAGGGCTCAGCCCGTTGGCGAAGGCGGCTCGGCAGGGGTACGGCGTGGTGGCGGATTACCTGTTGTCGAAGGGCGCGACGGTGAAGACGGGCGGTCCCGAGTGGGCGCAACCGATCACCCTCGCCGAGAACAACGGTCACGCAGAACTTGCGATCCGACTCAGACAAGTCGTCTCCGCCTGATCGCGTCCGAACGATCCCAATCATTACAAGCGGCGTCTTTCGTTCACATTCACATTGAACGTTGGACGCCGTTGTCGTTTTGTTGAGTTCACCTCTTTGTACTCCTCCGTATCTAAGAACGGGTCTCTAGTGGATGAAGGGAACCGGCGATGCAGTTTGTCGACCTCATTCATCGGGCGCGGGGAGGCGACTCGCGCGCCTTCAGCGACCTGATCGGACAGTTTCAGGGGATGGCGTACGGCTATGCCTACGTCCTGCTCGGCGACACGCATCTCGCGCAAGACGCGACTCAGGAAGCCTTCCTCGATACCTACATGCACCTCGCGTCGATCCGCGCGCCGGAGGCGTTCCCGTCGTGGCTGCGTCGCGTCGTGTTCAAGCATTGCGACCGACTCAAACGGCGAAAGAAGTTTCAAACGGTGTCGCTCGAACTCGCCGTAAACATTGCGGACGGGTCGCCGTTGCCCGATGCGAAACTCGTCGCCGAAGAAACGCATCGGGAAGCGCTCGCCGCGCTCGAATCGCTGCCGGAGTCGGAACGCGCCGTCATGATCCTTCACGAACTGCGCGGCTACCCGCAGCGAGAGGTCGCCGTGTTCCTCGAAATCCCACTGTACACGGTGAAAAATCGGCTGCGCTCGGCGCGGCGCAAACTGGCGGAAAGGATACTGGAGATGGTTCGACAAGTGTTGTGGGAAGACCCGCCCAACTTACAGGAGCAGTGGCAGCAAGCGCTCGACCTGCGCGCCGCCTGCGAATCCGGCGATGTGGAGACCGCCGTCAACATCTTGCAGACGCGACCGGGTCTGTTGGAGGGACCCGACTGCGACGACCCGCCCTACCACGCGCACGCGGGATGGTCGCCCGTGATGGTCGCCGCGCGGCACGGACAGGTCGCGCTGCTGCGTCTGTTGCTCGACATGGGCGCGAACCCGGTGCCGCAAGAGGTTGCGGGACGCTATCACGACTATCACTTTCTCGGCTGGTTGAACGAACTGCGCGAGCGTGAACAGTCGGAGGCGGCGGCGTTGCTTCAAGACGCGATTCAGGCGCGATACGGCTCCCTTGTCGATGACGCGAACATCCATGAAGTCGTCCGCAAGGGGGAACTCGACCGGACGCGCGCGTTGCTGGATGAACAGCCCGACCGCGTTCGGCAGATCGATGCGACGGGCAACACGCCGCTCCATTGGGCGGTCGAGTCGAAGCATCTCGACGTCGCGCGACTGCTTATCGAGCGCGGAGCCCCCATCGACGCGCGGCGGGGCGACGGACGCACGCCGAGTATCATCGCCGTGCTGGGGATGCACACCTACTGGCGACGCGAGTGGAAGCCGGAGATATTCCAGTACCTGTTGGATCAAGGCGCGGAGTACACCTGCTTCCTTGCCGCCGCGACGGGCGACCTCGACGCCGTTCGGCGATTTGTGAGCGACAACTCCTCCTGCGTTCACGAGCGCGACCCTATCTGGCTGCATCCGCTGACCGCCGCGACCTACGGCGGGTTCGTCGAGGTCGTGAAGACGCTGCTCGAAGCGGGAGCCGATCCGAACGCGCGCGACAAGATGTATCAGGGCGGCGGCTCGCTTCATTCCGCGTCGATGCAGGGGAATATCGAGATCGCACGAATGTTGCTCGAACACGGCGCGAACCCCTCGCACTGGATGGACTCGTCCGGCACGCCGATGATGTTCGCGCAGCAACACGCCGATATGTTGCAGTTGATGTACGGCTACGGCGGCGTGATGGACATCACGTTGTATTCCCACCGCCACCGCTTGGACATGGTCGCCGAAATGCTGAATCTGCAACCGTCGCTGGCGGACGACGTGCTGCCGTTCGGTTGGGCGGACGGCGGCAGCGAGGAGGTCGCGCTCGCCATCATGCGGTTGGCGATCCGATACGGCGCGCGCTACGAGAACGAATCCGAGTGGAAACTGCGTCGTACGTTGCGCGACGGCTATTTCAAGGTGTTTCGTCTGCTGATGGAGTACGGGGCGAGCCCGAACCCCTGTCTCGCGGCGATTGCGGGCGATATGGCGCGGCGTTATTCCGGCGAGGAAGAGCAGTTGAAATACTTGCGATTCCTGCTGGAAGAGTGCGGCGCGGACGTGAACACCATCGACAAGGACGGCTTCACCCCATTGGCAAACGCTTCGCGCGCGGGGTGCGGGTTGTTGGTCGCGTACCTGCTGTTCAAAGGGGCGAACGTCAACCCTCCCGGCGAAAGTTGGGCGAAGCCGCTCCACCTCGCGGAAAAGGGCGGACATACGGAGATCGCCGACCGTCTCCGACAACTCGGCGCGAGGTGATCGCGTCACCCCTC
>JAQBWJ010000123.1 GCA_027625215.1 Candidatus Poribacteria bacterium | reverse complement strand
GACCTCCTCGCGCCGCGTCGAGGTCATTGCGCCGAAGATTTTGTTCTTCATCGCTTCGGAACACGCCTTCAACGCCGTCGGCAGCAGGTTGTTGTCCGTGCTGGCGACGCGGTTGATCAGCAGCGCGAAGTCGCGGTCTTCGATGTTGATCAGGTCGTCGAAGGTCATCAGGCTGCGTTCCAGACGGAACTTGAGCGCGGCGTTTGTTTCGCCGATGGCGGCAAGCACCATCTGCTGAGACTGACCCGGAATCGCGCGCAGCAGCCGAGACGCGCCCGTATCGCCGTGCAGGTTCACGAGATCGCGCGAGATTTCCAACTGGGTCTGCAACGTCTCCGCGAGCATGGCGACCATCTTCTTGTCGACCCGCTCGATGTTCACCATGCGGGAGATCACTTCCGCCTTCAACTTTTCGGGGAACATCTCGAGCACGCGCTGCGCTTGGTCGGGGCGAAGGTGCAGCAGGGTCACGGCGGCGATCTGCGGCAGTTGGTTTTCGAGGAAGTACGCGAGATTTTCGAGGTCGTTGTCGCCGACGAACGTGAACGTCTCCGTCTGCGGGATGTCGAGACGGTCGAGGATGTTGCGCGCGCGCACGCCGCCGACCGCTTCGGTCAGGATGCGTTTCGCCGCGCCGCGTCCGGCGAACAGGCGTCCCTGCACGGCAACGTCTTCGCCGAAGATGTACTCGTACGCTTCTCGCAGCACCGCCTCGCGTTGGTCCGCGTTGATGTAGCGCATCGCGGCGATCTCTTTGACGATCACCTCGATATCGTCGTCGTTGAAGTTGCCGATGATCGACTTCGCCCGTTCAGGTCCCAACGCGACCAACAGCACCGCCATCTTCTGCGTGCCCGTCAGACCGTGCGACGCGGCGAAAAAGCCGACGTCTTGGTCGTCCTGTTGGGCGGGCAGATTGGCGCCTTCTTCGTTCGCGGGAACCACCGCCGCTTCCGCATAGGCTTCACGCATAAACTTAACCGCACCTCTCGCGCTCTACGAAACAACATGTGGGAAGTTGCGGCGACACGTGTTTTCTACCGCCCGTGTCGCCGCATCACGAGTGCTTTTACCGTTGCGCCTCGCTCCAGTGACGCAACACCCGTTCGATCTCTTCGGGGTTCGCGTCGGCGAGATCAACCAATGCCTGACGGCGACGGCGTCGACGTTCGCGTTCTTCTTCATCCAGCGCCGACCGTTGCTGGTCGAGCAGTTCGCGGAGCTCTTCTTGGTCTGCGCTCGGCAGTCTGCCCGCGTCGTCCGCTTCCTCGACCTGACGCCCGAAGCGCGGTTTCAGCAGCAACGCCGCCAGCTCCAATACCAGCACGCCTAGCAAAATCGCCAGTATCCAGATCGGGTTCCGATACCAGGGGACGATGACGGGGACCGTGTTCACCGGAATCCCCGTGCCGGGCGGTTTGGACGAAAACGCGATGAACTCGATCTGCGGCTCAAAGATGACGCCGTCCGGATTTGTCGCGTTGTATAGCACCGCCGCCGCGATGATGTTTTTGATCTGGTTCTGTTCCGCGATGTACTCCGGCGTGCCGGGCTCGGCGGTCAGCACTTCGGAGTTCACCAAGACCGCCGTCGAAAGACCGAGCAGTTTCGGCGACTGCTTGCGACGTTCCAGCGTCATCCCCGCCTGATATTCCGTCGTGCTCGATTCGCGCGTGTAGGTGCTTTCGCCCTGCACGTTCCCCGCGCCGAGGATGTTCGACGTGACGCCGGGAATCCCGGCGGCGGGCATCGGGACGCCTTCGCTGCTTTCCGATTCGATGTGTTCTTTGGAGACAATCGTTTCGGGCGCGTACGTCGTTGTTTCCATTTCAATCGTGTCGTGATCGAACTCGGCGGTGACGCGCGCGGACGCGACGGCGGTGATCGCTTCGCCATCCACTTTGTTGCCGTACGCCTGCGTCAGCATGTCGATGATTTTGTCTTCGCGCGTTTGCTCAGCCATTTCGCGGTAGGCGCGTTGCTCACCGGCGGCGAGCGTCACGTTGTCGTAGCGGCGGGAGATGACGCGACCCGTCTGGTCGCGGACGATGACGCTCTCCGTCTTCAGCCCCTCAACCGAGTTGGCGACGCCTTGCACGATCCCCTGGACTTCGTCTTCCGTCAGGGCGCGGGCGATGGGGGTGATCGTGACGGTGGCGGTCGGGTCTTTCACCCTCTCGGTGAAAACGGACGGGGACGGGATGACCAATCGCACCTGCGCCGCGCGGATGTTGCTTTGCGCCTCGATATCCCGCTGAATCTCCTGCTCCAACGCGCGGACAAAACTGACGCGCTGCTCGAACTCGGTCGCGCCGAGCCGTTGGCGGTCGAAGATGCCGTACCCCTCCGTTGTGCGGCGGGGCAGCCCTTCGCGCGCGAGCAGCGCCCACGCGCGCGCCTTGTCGTTGGGAGCGACCCATAACGAGTTGTCGTTTCGGTCGATGCGGTACGAGATGTTCGAATTGGTGAGATGTCGTTCGACTTCGGCGCTGTCGCTCGGTTCAAGGTTCGAGTGCAGCATCTCGTACTGCGGGCGCAGCGAAAAGACGAGCCACGCCAACGCGACGGGCACCATAACCAACGTCGCAACGAGCGCGCCGCGCTGCCATGCGCCGAGCCCCTGCCACAGTTGACCGATCTGGTCTCTCAACTGAGAAAAGAAGTTACCCATGGGAGTTTCTCACGTCCTTGCATTGATGATTCCAAGGGAGCGGTGGGCAACCGCAAACCCCCGATAAAAACTCGCGGGCGATTCAAGTTTGTGCGGAGCGCGCGCGCCCTTTTAAATGGGCATACGCAGCACTTCTTCGTACGCTTCGACGATCTTGTTGCGTACCTGAGTCATCAACTGGAACGACAGGCTCGCTTTTTGGACGGAGATCATCGTCTGGGCGATATCCGTGCTTTCGCCCGTGATGATATCCTGAATCTCTTTGTCCGCCTGGATCTGCAGTTTATTGACCTGTTTGATCGAGTCGTTGAGCGTTTCGACAAACGATCTGCCGTCGCCGCCGGAATCGGGGCGCGGGCGTATCAACGTGCCCTCCGTCGGGTTTTGCAAACGCCCGGCGGCTTCCCCTATCGGGAGCGGCTTCATCGACATCGGGTTTGTCGGAGCCATGACGACCTCCACCTCAAAGTTTAGTACCGGAACGACCGTTTGTTTCTGAGCCCTTACAACGTTCTTTTCGGCTTGGAAGCGAGTCGTGCGGGTGACGCGCCGTCGCCCGGTCTGTACACGGGCAGCAACAACCGGAAGCAAGTACCCACATCCGGCGTGCTCTCGACGGTCACTTTCCCTTCGTGCGCCTCGAGAATGTTGTGGACAATCGGCAGTCCGAGTCCCACCCCATGGTCTTTCGTGGTGACAAACGGGGTGAATACCTGTTCTAGCATATCCTGTGAAATGCCGCAACCATTATCTTCGACTTCGATTTCGAGCCACGGCGTCCCGTCGAACAGTTCCGCGCTGCCGTCTTCATGACGACGCGCCCGAACGATCACAACGCGAGATTCCTTCTTCTCCGTCGCGTGGACGGCGTTCAAGATGAGGTTCAGCATCGCCTTGATGAACAGCGAATCGTCGACGTGGCACATCAGTCCGACGGGCGGATAGTCCCGTTGTACCTCGACGCCTTCGACGCGCGTCGCGTGTTCCGTCAGCGAGAGCGATTGATCGAGCAGGGGAGATAGGTTCTGGAACTGTTGCGTCGTCGTGACCGGACGGGTGAACTGTAGCAGGTTCGAGATCGTGTTGTCCATGATCTTGATTGCGCTGAAGATCGTGTCGAACGCCTTTGCGCGGTCGTGTTCGCCCAGATCGGCGTCTCGCAGCAGTTCCGCCCGCAGTTGGATCGCGCCGAGCGGGTTGCGGATTTCATGGGCAATCGTGACGGACACCTTGCCCAACGCGGCGAGCATGTTCGCGCGTCGCAGTTGCGCTTCCATCTCGCGTCGCTCCGTCAGGTCGCGCAGCACTTCGACCGCGCCCAGCAGCACGTTCTGGTCGTCGTGGACGGGAGCCGTTGTCACTTCGATCTGGCGCGGTTTCGCGTTTCGGTCGCCGAGATAGTCCTCGAACTCCTGCACTTCGGGTCGCGCGCTTTCGAGCGTCTTCAACAGCAGCGGCGGGTGCGATTCGAGCGCGTCGCCGTAATGCCGCCCCACCACGTCGTCTTCGGATTTGCTCGTCAACTCGGCGGCGCGGCGGTTGAACAGGGTCACGTTGCCGTCGAGGTCGGCGGCGATCACCCCGTCGTGCAGACTGTTCACGATGCTGCGGAGCGAGTGGTGGAGCCGTTGCTGCTCTTGCAGGCTCGCTTGAAGTTCGTGGTTTTTGTCTTCCAGTTCGCGGTTCTTCGATTCGAGTTCCGCGTTCAGTCGTCGGATTTCGTCTTGGAGCCGCTCGTGCGTCTCGGTGAGCCGTTGGTAGGACTCCTCCGTGCTTTGGAAGACGTTCATCAGTGCGGTCATCAACGCTCGGACATCGGCGGGTGAGTTCGGGTCGATGCCCTGCAACTCCGATAGGGAGGCGGCAAGCGAGTTCGTCGCGCCGCGCGCGGACTCGTCCGTGAGGTTCTTGTCGCGTTGATCCGTGTGCCCGCTCATGATCCCCGTATTTTTCGGCGTTGCGTTCGGTCGGATGGCGCGTCCGATCTTATTTCACAAGTCGCGTTCAGCGCGGAATTATTGTCCACGAAAGTATACGCCACGCGCGGACGTTCCGCAATGTTGTTTCCGTCAACCTGCGGGAGAGTGGAGAGATGAGATTCACGGAATATCAGCACTCCGCGGGAGTCATTCATCTTCGGCGTCTTGTCTCCGATTCCACCCCGTGTTAACGTACGTTGTGGTCGGACATCGACCGCGCGCGACGCGCAAGCGATTGGGGGAAACGAAACCGCGATGCGAAAGTTCGGCGTCTCGGTCATCCCGAAATCGTCCAAGCGGGCGATGGAGTGGCTGTCCGACAGCGAGGCGAAGGTGTGGGTGAACGCCGCGCCCGAAAAAGGCAAGGCGAACAAGGAAGTGCGTCGGGTGATCGCGGAACATCTGAACGTGAAACCGTCGCGCGTGCGGATCGTGTCCGGCGAGACCTCCTCGAAAAAGATTGTGGAAGTGGACGTGTAACGCACAGATTTGGTGAGTTCCGATGGTTCAGTGTTACAACTGTTCGAAACGCGCGATGTATGCCGTTGGACCAGAGGGACACCAAACCCCACTTTGCCTCGATTGCTATATTCGATGGTGCAATGTTCAGCAACGCAACATAGAGAATATGGAGCGAATGATGAATTATATCGTCGATGGCATGAGGCAAACACAGGGCTTCATGGACTCAATCCAAGATTTCCGCCCCGCCAACATATTGTGCATACGGGAGATATGACACTGAACAACTTGTCTATATCCAACAGCCAAATCGGCGTCCTAAATACCGGAACAATTCATAATGTTGACGCAACGGTTTCAGTATTGAACTCGGATGTTTCTAGTGATTTGGCACAAACGCTAATTGACTTTGCAAATGTAATTGCCAGCGATAGCAACCTAGCCAACGAAGCCAAGAATCAAGCACTGGAATTAATTAACGAAATTGGTCAACAAGCTCTCGCACCCGTTGAACACCGTAAGCCTGCAGTAACACGTGCTTTGTTAGCCGAATTAGGCACGATAATTAGTGGAGTAGTAGGGCTGGTATCCTTGTTCGACCGATACAAAGAAGCACTAGCACTCGTACTTGGTGATTGGGTTCTACATTAAAAGGGTGAACAAAGATGGCGAAAGTGGAATCTCCGAAGGAACTGGAAACGCGCTTGGTGGAACTGCGCGACCCCGACTGGAACGTGCGGTACGGCGCGTCGCGGGCGTTGGTCGAACTCGGTGACGAGGCGGTGGACGCGCTCATCATGCTGATCGACGAGGACGACACGTTCCTGCGCGGCGAGGCGATCAAGTGTCTCGGCAAGATCGGCAGCGCGGACGCGATTGCCGCGTTGATCGACTGTCTCGGCGATCAGAACAACTCGATCCGCCAAGACGCCGTTCGCGCGTTGACGCTGATCGGCGCGCCCGCCGTTCGCGCGTTGTCGCTGAAGATCAAGGACGACTCGCACGTCGTTCGCCGCGCGGCGATCCAAGCGTTGTCGGCGTTGCGCGATCCGAGCGTGCGGGGCGACCTTGAAGCGATTGCCTCCGACATGGGCGAAGTCGCGGCGGTGCGGTGGGAAGCGAAACTCGCCGTCCAACGACTGCGCGCGCGGTAATCGAATGTCGCTCACGTCCCGCGAGCGGGTCGAAATCGCCCTCTCCCACAAAGAACCCGACCGCGCGCCGTTCGACTTCGGCGCGACGGGACGCGCAGGCTTCACCATCGAGGCGCACGACGCGCTACTTCGCGCCCTTGAGATCGACGACATGACGCAAGCCGTCTCCGACCCGATCCGGCGGCTTGCGTTGCCTCACGAGGCGTTGCCCGATCACTTCCCGCACGATCTCGTCGGCTCGTGGATGACACCCGGCGAACTGCTCCCCGAAGACGACGACGGCGAAGAGCGTTATGAGTGGCGGATTGAGCATTCCGTCGAAGCGTCGAACGAGCCGTCGGAAGACCTCGACGAAGAACTGCCGCCTCAGCGCGTCGAACGCGCGACGGACAATTTCGGCATCAGGTGGGAGCGACGGCTCCCCGCGAGCGCCTTCCGCCCGATCACGACGCCGTTGGCGGGCGACATCCCCCTTGCCCGCCTGAACGCC
>JAQBWJ010000122.1 GCA_027625215.1 Candidatus Poribacteria bacterium | reverse complement strand
CCGCGACCTTCCGCAGCAGCCGCCGCATGATCTTCCCGCTCCGCGTCTTCGGCAGCGCGTCGGTGAACCGAATCTCCTTCGGACGCGCAAACCGCCCGATCTCTTTCACAATCTGAGCGTTCAACTCCTCCTTGATCGCATCCGTCTTCTCAACGCCGCCCTTGAGCGTCACGAAGCAGACCAACGCCTCGCCCGTCAGTTCATCCGGCGTCCCGATGACCGCCGCCTCCGCGACCGACGTGTGGCCGACCAGCGCGTGTTCGATCTCCGCCGTACCAAGTCGATGACCGGAGATGTTCACCACGTCATCGACGCGCCCCAATATCCAGAAGTAGCCGTCTCCGTCCTTCAACGCGCCGTCGCCCGCGAAATAAACGTGCGGGATCACTTCCCAATAGGACTCGCGGTAACGCTGATCGTCGTTGTGGAGCGTCCTCATCATCCCGGGCCACGGCTGACGGATCACGAGGAAGCCCTGCTCGCCGTCGGGAACGTCGTTACCGTCGGAATCGACAATCGCCGCGTCCACCCCGAAGAAGGGGAGCGTCGCGCTGCCCGGCTTCGTCGGAGTGACGCCCGGCAACGGCGTCAGCATGTGCCCGCCCGTCTCCGTCTGCCACCATGTATCGACAATCGGACACCGCTCGCCGCCGATGACGCGGTGATACCACATCCACGCTTCGGGGTTGATCGGCTCGCCGACCGTCCCCAACAGCCGCAGGCTCGACAGGTCGTGCCGATTCGGGAACTCGTCGCCCTGCTTGATAAACGCGCGGATCGCCGTTGGCGCGGTGTACATCGTGTTGATCTGGTGGCGTTCGATCATACCCCAGAACCGCCCCCAGTCGGGTTGGTTCGGCGCGCCCTCGAACATGAACGAGGTCGCCCCGTTCGCCAGCGGCCCGTAGACGATGTACGAGTGCCCTGTCACCCAACCGATATCCGCCGTGCACCAGTAATGGTCCTCGTCCTTAATGTCGAACACGTACTTCGTCGTATGCGCCGTGTAGACCATATAGCCGCCGAGCGCGTGCAACACCCCCTTTGGCTTCCCCGTCGAACCGGACGTATACAGGATGAACAACGGGTGCTGCGCGTCGAGCGGCTCGGCGGGACAGTCGGCGGACTGCGACTCGACAATCTCATGCCACCAAACGTCGCGTCCGTCCGTCCAGTTCACGTCGTTGCCGCACCGTTTCAGGACGAGCACCTTCTCGACCGTCGGACACTTCCCGTCCGCGAGCGCGTCGTCTACCGCCTTTTTCAGTTCGATGACTCGTCCGCGTCGCCAACCGCCGTCCGCCGTCAGGATCGCTTTGCACTCGGCGTCGTTCACGCGGTCTCGGATCGCCTCGGCGCTGAACCCGCCGAAGATGACCGAGTGAACGACGCCGATCCGCGCGCACGCCAGCAGCGAGATCGCCAACTCCGGAGTCATCGGCATATAGAGCGCCGCGCGGTCGCCTTTTTTCAGGCCCATCGCTTTGAGGGCGTTCGCCGCCTTGCACACCTCTCGATGCAGTTGTTGGTAGGTCAACGTGCGAATGTCGCCCGGCTCGCCTTCAAAGATGATCGCCGCCTTGTTCCGCCGCCAAGTAGTCAGGTGACGGTCGAGGCAGTTGTAACTGATGTTCGTCTCGCCGTCGACAAACCACTCGACGTAGGGCTCTTCCCACTTCCTTACTTGAGTCCACTTCTTGAACCAGTGGAACTCCTCGGCAACTTTACCCCAGTACGCTTCAGGGTTCGTCACTGACCGCTTGTGAAGGCGTTTGTACGCGCTCATGCTGTTGAGATGCGCGGACTGCCGAAACGTCTTCGGTGGCTTGAACATCCGACTCTCCGCCGCGACGTTGCCGCGTTCTTCCGCCATGAGTCTGCTCCCCTTGAACAAAGTGGTGTCATCGTTCGGATTCGGTGCCCTATGAAGGCGGGATCGCCTAAGCCCAAGTCTTGCACAACGCCAAGAGCGTGTCAATTTGAGACGCCACCACCCTATTACACGGGAAACCTCATCAAATGCCCAAAGGTTGTAACCTACAATAATCCATATTGTTAAGGTGATGGGTTAGGCATATAGTGAGGCGGCGAAATCGCGTGGAAGAACCGATATATGTAAGATACTGTTTCAAACCGCAACACATTCTATGATATGATTGACAAGTCGGCGTGGTTCACAAGCCGACTCGCATGTGGGGTGAGAGGCTTATGCTAACGGATCAAGAGATATACGCTGCTAAAATCCTCATCGTAGACGATGAGCCGGATATCGTTTATCTCCTTGAGTTTACCCTCCGCAAAGAGGGCTATCAGAACATCCGCACGACGACCGACTCGCGCGAGGTGAAAGAGACCTACCAAGACTTTCAGCCCGATCTCGTGCTCCTCGACATCCGAATGCCCCACATCGACGGTTTTCAGGTCATCGAACAACTCCGCGATATCGAGAAGAACTATTACGTCCCCGTCCTTGTGATGACGGCGCAAGGCGACCGAGAAAATCGGCTTCGCGCGTTCGAGCTCGGCGCTCGTGACTTCATCGCCAAGCCGTTCGATTTCAGCGAAGTTGTCGCCCGCATCTACAACCTCGTCGTCGTTCGACTCCTCTACAACCAGTTGAACTTGAACTCGCAGCGGTTGGAAGCGGTGCTCGATTCGACGGGCGACGCGATTGCGATGTTCGACGACGCGCAACGACTCGTCTTTGCGAACAAACAGTTTGCGACGCTTTTCCAATTGACCGAACGCGATTTGCTGTCCAAAAGCGCCGAAACGCTGCGTCGAGAACTGAAATCCCTCTTTCAAGAGCCGGATGTGTTCGAGGAGTCGGACGCCGCCCTGTTCGACGATGTCTCCCAGTCGGTTGAGGGCATTGTCGAAATCCGCGAGCCCGACCGCAAACTGCTCTACCGATACTCGACGCCCGTCCGCGACCTGTTGAACCACATCGCAGGACGCATCGTCGTCTACCGCGACGTGTCGAAGGACGCCGAGATCGAGCAGATGACGGCGGAGGTCGTGCGACTGCGGGCGGAACTCCAGTCCGAATACGACTTCGAGCACATCATCGGCAACAGCCCCGCGATGCGCGAGATGTACACCCTGATGCGCCGTTCGCTCGATAGCGATATCTCCGTCCTCATTCACGGTGAAAGCGGCACGGGCAAAGAACTCGTCGCAAAGGCGATCCACTTCAACAGCCCCCGCAAGAAGGGTCCGTTTGTCCCGGTGAACTGCGCGGCGATCCCGGAGTCGTTGATCGAAAGCGAACTGTTCGGTCACGAAAAAGGCTCGTTCACAGGCGCGACAACGCGACGCATCGGTCGGTTCGAGCAAGCGGACGGCGGCACGATCTTCCTGGACGAAATCGGTGAGATGGACCTGCTGTTGCAAGCGAAACTGTTGCGCGTGTTGCAGGAGCGCGAAATCCAGCGCGTCGGCGGCACCGCGACGATCCCAGTCAACGTCCGCGTCATCGCGGCGACGAATAAAGAGCTCGAGGAGACGGTGCGCGGTGGCAAGTTCCGCGAAGACCTGTTCTATCGCATCGCCGCGTTCCCGGTGCGCGTGCCGCCGTTGCGAGAACGCCGCGAGGATGTCCCGATGCTTGCGGAACACTTCTTAAAGAAGTACGGCGAGCAGATGGGCAAGGAGATTAAAAGCGCGACGCCCGGCGCGATCCACCGACTGATGGAACACGAGTGGCCCGGCAACGTGCGCGAGTTTGAGAACGTCATCCAACGGTCGATTCTTCTGGAATCCTCCAACATGCTTGAAGCGGGCAGTCTGCCTCCGCAGATGGGAGGATCGCGACGGCTGACCGCCGCCATGTCACCGAGCGCGATGCCGGAAAGCGAGGATATCCTGCCGTTGGAGGAATTGGAACGCCGCGCGATCATCCACGCCCTCCAAAAGACGGACAACAACGTGACGCAGAGCGCATCCGCGTTGGGAATCAACCGCGCGACGCTTTATCGCAAAATGAAACGATATCAGATCGACGCGCCGTAGACCTCCGACAAAAATGCGATCTCCCGCCTGGGTATCCTTTCCTATCCACCTTAAAATCGACGATGCGGACGCAAACTCGGTTCGTACCGTTGTACTTTACGACGATTTCGCGCTACTCCGTTGCATAATGCGTCCATTTGTCAATCAAACACGCGATGTTACGCGGGAAATCGGCGACTCTGCGATTGGCACGAATCTTCTATCAACAAGATCATACGGATGGCATCACAGGGAGATGCATCTAGTCTCGACGGGAAAGGAATTCGATTAAGGGACTTCGCTTGCTCGGCGAGGGTCGGCTGTGACCAGTGTCCCGCGAATTCCAACGAAAACCCTGCCGACGGACTCACCTACCGCGAGTTCGTCGGCTTTTTCGTTTTCCATAAACATCCGACAACGTCGCCGCGTCTGACACAAAGACGCTGACTTGATGCCCCGTCGGGTGATACGATACAAACCTGATGGCACGTTCTCCACCCGGCGTTCAGCATGGGTTCGACATGAAGATTCTGGTCGTTGAAGACGAGACGGATATCCAAACCCTCGTGAAGATGGCGTTGGAGTTTACCGGCAAGCATGAAATCCAAGTCGCGGACAACGGCGCGGAAGGGTTGACGGCAGCCCGCGCGTTCCACCCCGACCTCATCCTACTCGACGTGATGATGCCGAAACTGGACGGGTTTGAAACGCTCCGCCGTCTTCAAGCCGACGAGGAACTTAAGCGCATCCCCGTCATCTTTCTGACCGCGAAGGCGCAGCAGAAGGAGGTCGGGCAGGGCATGGAACTCGGCGCAATCGGCTACATCACCAAGCCGTTCGACGCGATGCAACTGAACGGGCGGATCATGGAGTTGCTGGAAGAAAAACGGGAAAAAGACGCGGCGTCCGGCGTCTAACGAAGCGGATCGGTTGCCGCGAACACAAAAATGCGATCACGTTCATCGACCGTCTTTCACATGAAAGGCGGTTTTCGATTCTTGTTAGGGTATCGGGGGTAGCACCATGCGACACCTGCTCCGACATTTAGCATGGCTCGTCGGGATCGCATTGACGATATCCGCGCCCGCTGCCCCGCGCGTCGTCGTGACGATCAAACCGATCCATTCACTTGTCGCGGCAGTGATGGAGGGCGTCGCGGAACCGACGTTGTTGGTGAAGGGGGCGAACTCCCCACACGCCTATGTGTTGCGCCCGTCGGACGCGCTGGCGCTGAACGATGCCTCTGTCGTGTTTTGGGTGGGAAAGACGCTCGAAACCTCGTTCGACAAGCCGTTACGCGCGTTGGCGAAGGACGCGCGCGTTATCGCGTTGATCGACTCGAAGCGGCTGGAGCGGCTGAAGGTGCGTCACAGCGGCGCTTGGGAGACGGACGACCACGATCATACTGAGGACGAACACGCCGACTTCGACCCCCACATTTGGCTCGATCCGCGCAACGCGATGCGGATTGTCGAGGTCGTCACGACCGAGTTGGCGTCCGTCGATCCCGGCAACGCCGCCGTCTACATTCGCAACAAAGACGCGATCCTAACGAAACTCGCCGTACTCGACAAGGAACTGAACGCGGGGTTGAAACCTGTCGCCGCAACGCCTTACATCGTCTTCCACGACGGCTATCAGTATCTTGAAAAGCGGTATGGACTGAACGCTGTCGGTTCTGTTGCCGTCGATCCGCAACGTTCTCCCGGCGCGCGTCGTATCCGCGATATCCGCGAGAAGACCGAACGCGCGAACGTGCGATGTGTGTTTGTCGAGCCACAATTTTCGGAGTCGATTGTCAGGGTGATCGTTGAGGGAACGAACGCGAAACTAGGCGTGCTCGACCCCATCGGCGTCGAACTGAAGGCAGGTCCCGACCTTTACTTCCAACTGATGCGCGATATGGCGAAGTCGCTCGCCACCAACCTCGCCGACTGAGCCCCGTTAGAACTCATCCGCCTGTACCGCGCGGAAGTACGCCAGCGTCGCCAGCAGCACGACGAACATCAGCACGAACCCCGCCGCCGATCCGAAGGGCCAATCTCGCACCGTCTTGAACTGCAATTCCACGAGTTCACCCAACATCATCGTCTTTGCGCCGCCCAGCAGTTTCGGCGTGACGAACGCGCTCGCGCTTGGGATGAACACGAGCACCGACCCAGCGATGATGCCCGGCAGACTCAACGGCAGCGTCACCCGACGAAACGCCGTAAACGCGCCCGCGCCCAAGTCGCGCGCCGCCGGGACCAGCGCCGGATCAAGCCGTTCCAGCGTGACGTACAGCGGCAGAATCATAAACGGCAAATACCCGTAGACCAGCCCCAATACGACGGCGGATTCCGTTCCATGCAGCACGAACGAGTCGAACCCAATTGAACGCATCGCCAGGTCGAACAACCCGTTCTTCCACAGCAAGAACCGCCACGCATACGTCCTGATGAGGAAATTCGTCCAAAACGGGATGACGACCAACAACAGCAGCGCGTTGCGCCACCGACTCGAACTCTTCGCCAGCCCGTACGCAAACGGGTACGCCACCACGAGGCAGATGAACGTCGTCACCACCGCCGTCCAGATGGAGCGGACGATGATCATGAGATAGTTCGGCGGGAACTCGTTGATGATGGGGCGTGTCATTCGCAGGTAGTTGTCGAAGGTGAACGTCCACGCAATCGTGCCGTCCACATTGCGCGACTGAAAACTGTACAGGAACACCATGCCCAACGGAACTAAAAAGAAAACGATCAACCACGCCGCTGCGGGGAGCATCAAGATCGCGTAGGGGTTGCGTCGGAGA
>JAQBWJ010000121.1 GCA_027625215.1 Candidatus Poribacteria bacterium | reverse complement strand
TGACGACAATCTGTTTCTTGACGGTTTCGCCCGCCGCGAAATTATGGTCTTTCGCCGTGACCCGACCCGGTTCGCCACCGATGTACGCAAGCAGCGGCATGTTGTTCCGCAATAGCGCATCCGCCGCGAGGGTCGGGTTCCAATCGGTTGGTTGATAGGCTGCGTCCATGCGCGTATAGGGTCGTTCGATATAGTCGGGGCTGAATCCGGGACGTTGCGCCCGATCCCAGTCGACGGCGAGCTCCTTCCGGCTCGTGTCCGCCTTGTCCGACAACACCCAGTAGTTCCCGTAACTCCACGCATTGAAGCCGGACAACCCCCACGTTCGGAACGCTCGCCAGTTGTCCTTGATGTACATCGCCCAGACCGCATCCTTGCCGTCGGGTCCCCACTGGTACGCGCCTGTGACGCGGAACGGGTAGTCCCACCGATGCCAGAGCTCTCCCGCTTCCCACTTCGCCGCCTCAAATCGAAGATTGCGTTTTTCCATTTCGGTGAGTCGGTAGGCGGCATCGCCGCGAAACTGCGCGTTCCATTCCGCCATCGTGAACTGCCACGGCACGGACGCCCCCCAAAGTCGCGCACGCCTTTGTACCAGCCGCGATAGAGCGTCCATGTCAAATCCCACGGCTCGCCGTATTCCCACAGCGCAAGCGGTTTGACGCCTTCGGACGACCATCGCTCAAACCAGTCGGAGCGTTCTTGTATTGGGCTGAAGTTCAGGTAGAAGTTGCTCGTATAGATTGGTCCCAGATCGCCGCAAGCGTGATGGTACGTGATCCGCGAATCGTCCAGTTCGCGGACGATCTCCTCCGCGAGCACGGCGCGTCGGGCGTTGCGCTCCGCCCATTGGTCGCGCCCGTGCTCCTTGCCGAGCATCATGTCGGGGTTCATGTCTTCGGCGTACCCGGCGGAGTTGTGGCTCATTGAGTACATCACGACGGACGGGTGATTTCCTGCGACCTGAGCGTAATAGGCGGCGTGACGGCGGTACTCCGCGACCGATTTCGCGTCGTCCCAATCGTAGTGCGAAAAGTGCGGTTGGGTGAGGGCGACGAGCATTCCCGCATCATCTGCCGCGCGCAAAATCTCCTCGTAATCGAGATGAACGCCCGGCAGACAACTATAGTTGTGCGTGTAGACCGTATTGACGCCCCAAGATTTCAACCGACGTAGCGATTCAACCGCGCCGTCGTAGGACGCCGCCGCGACGCCCATCAGCGCGTTGTCGAGCGGGACGGCGAAGCTGTGGAAGCGAGAGCCGTTCAGTCGGAAATCTTTCCCGTCGATCCAAAACTCGCGGAACCCAAAGCGCGTTGGATGGTGGACGTCGAGCGTTTCGCCGTCGCCGTTGAGCAGGGAGATTTCGACCTCGTACACGTTCTCCGGCGTATGGATGTCCCACTGCTTTTCCGGCGTCCACGATCCGGTGAGGGTGAATCGACCTTATCCACATCAGTTGCGCGGAAGACTTCGCCAACAAACTCCTTGACGACAGTGCCGCCATCCGAAACACGCGCCTTCAGGCGGTACGTCGTGTTCGTGTCAAGATTATTGAGTACCGTGTCGAACGCGACTTCACCGCGACGAATCGACGTTCTCACGAGGACCTCGCCGACTCGCGCCGCGTTTGGCTCCCCAACGAGGGACACGTCCCCGCACAACCCGCGCAGATCAACTGTTCCCTGTCTTCGGCGCTCCTCCGCCGAGTTGGAGTAGTCCGCCAACTCCGCCCGCAGCGGCAACGCGGCGACAAACAACGACAGCGTACGCACGCCGCCGGATTCAAGCGCGTCGGCGATCAACATGTCTCCGCCGGGAAACGCGATCTCTCCCAACCGTTCGCCGTCGAGATAGGCAATCGCGTAAGAGTTCAGTTGATGAATCGATACCGATACGCGCCGTCCGACCCATTCGTCGGGGAGAATGACCGTCCGCTGATACCACGCCATCTCGACGTTGCGGAGGTCGGCGGCTTGCCAAGAAGGATCGGGGTAATAGGTGTGCGCGTCGCTCCACATGTAACTGCCGCGAGAGCCCATCCACGGACCCGGAACTTTCAGGTAACCCCAGCCGTCCGACGGCGAAGCGTCCGTCACTTCAGCAGTGGGTTGCCATTACCAGAGTCCGTTGATGCTGACACGTTCGCGCGTGTCGGTGGTGACACGGTGCGCGCGCTCAATGTCCCACACCGCGCGCACACCGTCGGGAAGCGTTGCGGATGCTTCTGTCGCGGCGAGAAGGCTCCCGACGAACAACCCGATGAACGTGACCGTCATGAGTTCATGAATTCCCATTCGTCTTCCTCCTTGACCGCGCGGCAGAGCGGGTCTGCGCTACTCCGAACCCTTGTTGGCGCGGCATTCCGATCAAACAGTACATGACGCACATCAGCGCAAATAACAAGAGGGACTCGGCAACACCGAGTCCCTCTCTCAACGACATACCATGACCGTTTCGTCAATTCGTCTGCAACGGGATCGTCAATGTCTGACGCGCTCCGTCACGCAGAATGACCAACTCGATGGTGTCATCCAGGTCGTACTTGATCGGCAGTATTTGAGTGAACCGCCAATCGATCCTGCCGTCGTCAATCCCGTCGACGGACACGATCACATCGCCGTTTCGCAGTCCGGCTCTCTGCGCGCCCTGGTTGGGGACCCATCGCACCTCGCCCGCCATCTTGCCCGGCGCGACACCGAGTTTCGCCAGTTTTTCGGCGTCTTCAATCTGCGGCGCCCAGATGCCGAGTTGCGGACGCAGTTGATGCGCCGACTCGCGCCAGCCGAAATCGGTCTTGCGCCAACCGTCGGAGAGCGCGAGCGTAGCGCTCATTTCATTGCCCATCCGTTTGTATTGTACCTTCACGTTGGTTCCGTCACCCGGCAGCGGAAACAGCGCCCATTGGATGTCCGCAATCGACAACAACGCCTGACCGTTCAGCGTGACGAGTTCGTCGCCCGCCTTCAACCCGGCTTTGGCGGCGGCGGAGTTCGGATCAACCACCTTCACGACTGTGTTCTTGTCCACATCCATCGTGACGCCGACGTTTTCGGGCAGGGGCCATGCGATGTCCGTGTAGACGCGGTCGTTCGTCCAAGTGTTCTCTTGATGGGCGATGAGGATGTTCGAGTCCTTCACCATGTGGCAGTGGACGCAACCTTTGCGGATATCGCCGTCTTGAATCGCGCGTTTGACGCCGATGCGCTCCGTGTTGACCGTCGCCTTTTCAAGATTGTCCCAGTATGCGGCAATCTCGCGGACGTTGGCGAAACGGGGTTTCTCGCCTTGTTTCCCGTTGAACAGCGCGGCGTTGTTCGGATAACCCGCGTGAGCCTTCAACCCGCGTTCCAGCGCGTTTTTCAAGCCACTTATGGAGATATGGTTCTCGTGTTTGTCATCGCCGGGACCCGACTTCGTGCCGTACCGACCGTAGATCGTGCCGTCGGCGTTCATCATGAAGCCCGCCCAACTCAGGTCGTAGTCGAACTGAAACTTTGTCAGATCAAGTTCGTTCATCCGCACGATGCGTACGGGAACGTACTCGCCGAACAGCCTGTCCAAGTCCACGTCCGACTGCATCACTTCCTGATCGAAGGCGCGACACGACAAACACGGCACGCAACGGATCAGGACGAACAACGGCTTGCCCGTCTCCTTCGCCATCGCGACGCCTTTGTCGAGGTCGTTGTAAATCCAATTTTCGCCAACCTCCAAGTCGTTCAGAGCGGTCTGAACGTCCATCGGCGAGGGTTTCTGTGCAATGGCAACCCACACCACCATAAGCAGCGCGGCACCCATCAGCGCGTATTTTCGCATCGGTTTCCTCCACAATGTAACGACCGATCAGATGTTGGCGAGACGATACCGCATGCTCAAACGCGATACAAACGCCTCAGCCGCCGACTCGGTTCATTCCATCCAACGCCGCGACTTTGTAACACTCCGCCAACGTCGGATAGTTGAACACCGTGTTCACGAAATACTCGACGCTCCCGCCGAACGTCAACACCGTCTGCCCAATGTGGATCAGTTCGCTCGCGCCTTCCCCGATGATGTGGACGCCGAGCAGTTCAAGCGTTTCCAAATGGAAGATCAGTTTCAAGAAGCCGGTGCTGTCGCCGAGTATCTGTCCTCGCGCGATCTCGCGGTAATGCGCTTTGCCGACTTCAAAAGGCACCCCCGCCTCCGTGAGTTCCTGCTCCGTCTTCCCAACCATCGCAATTTCGGGGATCGCGTAGATGCCGTAAGGGAACAACGAGGGCATCGTCGTCACTTCCACGCCAAAGGCATGGTTCGCCGCGACGCGCCCTTGTTCCATCGACGTGGACGCAAGGGATGGGAAGCCGACGACGTCGCCCGCCGCGTAGATGTGCGGCACGTCGGTCTGATAAAACTCGTTCACTTTGAGCCGTCCGCGCGAGTCGGCGCTCAGTCCGGCGGCTTCGAGGTTGAGGTTCGCGGTCGCGCCCGTACGCCCGATGCTGTATAGCGCTTTGTCCGCCGTCACCTGCTTGCCGCTGGCGAGATGAAGTCGAACGCGCGGTCCGTGAGCGTCGTCCTCGTATGGCTCGATCCGGCTGACCTCTTCGCCGAGCCAAAAAGTCGCGCGCTGTTGGCGCATCTCGTAGACAAGCGTGTCGATCACTTCCGAATCGACAAACGACAACAGTTCCGTCCGCTTGTCGATCACCGTGACCCGCACTCCCAACGGCGCAAGAATGCTTGCGTACTCCAACCCGATGACGCCCGCGCCCGCAACCGCCAACGTCTTCGGCAGTTCCTTCATGTCGACAATGTCGTCGCTCGTCATGATGCGGTCGCCGTCGAACGGGATGTGTTCGTCCTTTGTCGTCTCCGTGCCGACGGCGATCAGAATGCGTGGCGCGCGGATGTCGCGGAAGCCGTGCTGACCGCTAAAATTGACACGTACCGTATGCGAGTCCACAAACGACGCTTGCGCCGAGATCACATCCACGTCGTTCCGCATCATGTGATGTCGCATCGTGTCGATTTCGTGGCGGATGACGTGGTTTACGCGGAACATCAGATCGTCCATCGTGATCCGCTCTTTGACAGTGTAGGACGCGCCGTACACCTCTCGGTCGCGGAAGCCGGATAGGCGCATCACCGCCTCACGCAGCGTTTTACTTGGAATCGTCCCCGTATTGACACAGACACCGCCGATCACGGAACGCTGCTCAATGATCGCCACGCGCTTTTCCAACTTGGCGGCGGCAATCGCGGCGCGTTGACCCGACGGACCGGAACCCATCACAATGAGGTCGTAGTCGTACCGGCCCAACTCCTCACCGACGCTCACCTTAGGGGCGCTCTCCGCGTTCGTTGAAGTCTCCGAGCCCAATAACGCATCCAACGACTCGGATTCTTCGTCGGCTGTCGTTTCCGCCGTATTCGTTGCTTTCGACCGCGTGGCTTTCGTGTCGTCTGTCGCGCGTTTTCGTGGCGCTTTGCTCATGCGCGCTCTCCCTCTTCTTTCTCCCGACCGGAGCTCATATCCGGCTCAGACCGTCGAACGCGGCGGTCTTGTAACATTCCGCAAGCGTCGGATAGTTAAATACGGTTTGTACGAAGTAGTCCACGGTCCCCTTGTACGACATGAGAGCCTGTCCGATGTGGACGAGTTCGGTCGCCCCTTCGCCCAAAATATGAACGCCGAGCAGTTCCAACGTTTCACGGTGTATCAACAGTTTGAGCAATCCGGTGCTGTCGCCCAAAATCTGTCCGCGCGCGATCTCGCGGTAGTACGATTTGCCTACCTCGTACGGGATCATCGCTGCGGTCAGTTCTTGCTCAGTCTTGCCGACCATGGCGATTTCGGGGATCGTGTAGATGCCGTACGGGAAAATGTCGCCGCCGAGCGGCGCTTCGCCACCGAACGCATGACACGCCGCCGACCGCCCCTGCTCCATCGACGTGGACGCAAGCGCCGGGAAGCCGATCACATCGCCGACCGCGTAGATGTGCGGCGCAGCGGTTTGATAGTGCTCGTTCACCGTGAGCCTGCCGCGACTGTCCGCTTGGAGTCCGGCTGCGGGGAGGTTCAACGTCGTTGTCGCGCCCGTTCGCCCGATACTGTACAGGGCTTTATCCGCGATGATGAGTTTGCCGCTCTCCGTATGCATCAACACGCGGTTGCGTTCTCGCTGTCTGTCGTAGAAAGGTTCGATCCCCGCAATTGCTTCGCCGAGGCGAAACGTCGTCCTGTCCTGCCTCATCAGATGAACGAGCGAGTCCATGATCTCGGAATCGACGAACGAAAGCAGGTCTTTACGTTTGTCGATCACCGTCACTCGGACGCCAAGCGCAGCGAAGATACAAGCATATTCCAACCCGATCACCCCGGCGCCAACGACGGCGAGCGTGCGCGGCAGTTCGTCGATGTTCAAAATGTCGTCGCTGGTGAAGACGCAGTTCCCGTCGAACGGGATATGGTCGTCCTGTGTCGTGACGCTGCCGACGGCGACGATGATCTTCGGCGCTGAAAGGTCGCGGAAACCGTGTTGACCCATGATATTTGCGCGAATCGTGTACGGATCGACGAATGAGCAGTCCGCTCCGATGAACTCGACGCCAGCGCGTTGAAGTTGGTGGCGCATGATGTCCGTCTCGTGGCGGACGACGTGATCGACGCGGAAGCCCAAGTCTTCCATTGTGATATTCTCTTTGACCGCGTACGACATCCCGTACATGTCGCGGTCGCGGTAGCCGGACAAGCGCATCACTGCCTCGCGGAGCGTCTTGCTGGGGATCGTCCCCGTATTGA
>JAQBWJ010000120.1 GCA_027625215.1 Candidatus Poribacteria bacterium | reverse complement strand
TCGAGGTGAACGCGGCGATGACCGTACACGGCGGTGACTCTGAGAACGAGGTTGACGGCGGAGTCTCCATCCTGATCGGCGACGCGCCTGAGCCGCCGGAAACGTCGCGCGTCGTCTGGTTGAACGCGCCTGAGTCGGCGCGTGGTAACGCGATCTGTCCGCGCCCGCCGGAGAACGCGCCGCGCGTCGCGTCATGGGTGGCGCATCTGTTGTGCCAACGGATGCTCGCGTCGGCGGAGGAGCCGCAGGGCGCGGATGTCGTCGTCTACGACCTTGAAACGACCGGCAACAACCCGCGTCTCTCCGAGATCATCGAGTTCGCGGGACAAAAACTCGGCGCGACGGAGCAGCACGAACACCTCTACGTCAAACCGAAACGCGCGATCCCGGAGTTTCTCACGCGCATTCACGGCGTCACGAACGATTTCGTGCGCGACAAGCCGCCCATCGAGGAGCAGATCGTCCGCATCCGCGCGTTTTTGGCGGACGCGATCCTCGTCGGACACAACATCGTCGAGTTCGACAACCGCGTGATCGGGCGGGAGATGGAGGCGCATCTGCGCGAGAACCTCCCAAACCCCTCGTATGACACGCTCACCGTCGCCCGCCGACTCTTCCCCCATGAGAACCACAAACTGGACGCGCTCGCCGAACGGTTCGGCATCCCGTACCCGACGCAGCACCGCGCCGATCACGACGCGGAGGTGTCGAAGGCGTTGTTCCACAGGTTGCGCGGCGAGGAATCCACCCGTCGGGCGCAGGTCAGCCTGCCGGAATTTCTGCCGTTCGTCGCTATCGGGATTTTGTCGCGTGAGGCGTGGGAGGACGACCGTTTCACCCCATACCGACACGCGACGGCGCGTTGGTTGGAATCGCACGACGTCAGGCGGAACGTGCTCGACACGCTGCCCGTGACGCATCGGGCGGAGGGGCGACAGTCGTTGGATGCGGTGCGGCGCGTCGTCCTGCCGGAGACGGAGGACGGGCGGCGTTGGGACCAGTTGAAGGCGCGGTTTCTGCGGCGGGCGGTTCGGTACGCGGAGATCAGCGGCGACGCGACGTTGCGCGACTTCCTGAACTCGCAGGCGTTGGTCGACGGGGTGGACGAACACGACGCCGAGAAGGACGCCGTCACGCTGATGACGCTTCACTCGGCGAAGGGGACGGAGTTTCGCGCCGTCATCATGTACGCGATGGAGGACGGCATTCTGCCGTCGTTCCGCGCGGACAAGTCGCCGGAGATGATGGCGGAGGAGCGGCGACTCTGCTATGTCGGGATGACGCGGGCGAAGGAACGGTTGTATTTCGTGGTGGGTGATCGCCGTCAGGGGCGCGAACGGTCGCGGTCGCGGTTCATGCGGGAGATTCCGTCGAACTTGGTGAAAGAGTGGCGCCCGAAGTCGGGGAGTCAACGCGAGTCGCGTTAGCCGCCGATCCGTTGGGCGACGAGCACGAGGTCGATGATGTTGACGACGCCGTCTCCGTTCACGTCTTCGCGGATGCCGCCGACGCGCTGCCCGAAGCGTCGCGCGACGGCGACGAGATCGGCGAACTCGATCCGCCCGTTCGAGTCGATGTCGTGAGGGACGATGACGGGGGTCGCGTACCGTTCCGCTTCGGCGAGCATGTTCTGGACGAGCGCGCGGTCGGTCTTGTCGTTGCCGACATGTTTCCAGCGGATGACATGGTCGGCGTCGAGGACGAACGTTGCGGGGCGGGCAAGCGTCAGAAACGCCTCCTTCACCCCGTACGCCGAGATGACCGTCGCGTTCGGGTCGCTCAGGAGCGGGTAGGTCAGTCCCAGTTGCCGCTTCATCTGGGCGGCGGTGGCGCGCGGATCGACGCTGATGGCGACGACGGGGACGTTCAACGCCTCGAACTCGCCGATGCCCGTTTGGATTTCGGCGAGTTGCGAGTTGCAGTAGGGGCAGAACAGCCCGCGATAAAACTCGATGATGAGGGGTTGCCCGGCGTAGTCGGAGAGGCGTACCGTCTTGCCCGTCGTGTCTTGGAGGGCGAAGTCGGGGGCGCGTCGTCCGACGGTGTTGCCGACCGTTTGGGCGGACAACGATACGCACAACGACATTAAGATCAGGACGGCGACACGCACGGTCACTCTCACGGCGAACTCCGATCCGAGTTTGAATCACGCTCCTTGTCAGAGTATACCTTCGCGTCGCATCGTCTCGACAAGTCTGGGATAGATTCGATCCACCTCATTCTGTAGTTCCGTCATATTCCGCCCCTGAGAACGCGACGACGGCAATAGGGCGTCGTAGTCAGTCGCAGGCGTTTCGGGCATTCAGCAGGAAGATAAGCGTGTTGCCGACGGATCGAAGAGGGCGTTCGGGATGTCGGATCAGCCACGCGCAGAGGTCTTTATGACGGTCGGTCATCGCGTCGAGGTTGGGAACGGACGAAGGGCGTTCATCTTGAATCTCAAGCGCCCACTCGCGGAGCCTGCCGTAAACCGCGTAGTACCGACGACCGATGACGACGCGAGTGACCGTTTCAACATCCTGGCTTGAGATGTCATCGGGCGAGTCCTTCAGACACGTCGCAAACAGATCGAAGTTCATCCACTCGAAAGAGGACACGTCTCGCAGACTCCTACAGCATATCGACCGTCAACTCGATATCGGATTCGTGAATGTGTTCGAGCCACCATTCCTCCACGAATTCGTCAAACCGGCGACGGTACTTTGCAATATTTAACTCTGGCGCGTGTCGAGACACCCTGAGGGAAGCGATCACCGTGCCTCGTTCACCGTCGACGCCCGGCGCGACGAACAGCCCCACCGGGACGGCCCCGAAGCGACGTTCCATTTCTTTCCGCGCCCGATGGAGCAACCGTAACGTTGTATCGCTTCCATCCAACATGGAGACCAAACGCGGTCGATCTTCGGCATCGATCACAAACCCGTGAGATTCGAGTTCGTCGAGGACGGTCGTTGATTGAGCCATCGCCAGAGAAGTCATGCGAATCACCTAAACTTGACAAATGCCTATGACCGAAACATTACTCCCGAAACTCGCCCCTACGCAAGAAATCATCCACCGTATCGACTTCACGCTTTTCAGACCGCTTTCGCCTCGACTTGATGTACGGATAGAATGGGGTGGGGACGAAGAATCCGAATTTGTGGAGGGAACCCGCGATGATCTTAGCCACTTCAAACGCCGTGTATCGCCTCGCAAAGGGCGACGCGGAAACCATCTTCAACAGCGACAACATCCGCGCGGTGACGCGGACGGACAACGCCGTCTACATCGCCCGTGACGGCGAACTGACCCGCATCGACCACGACGGCGCGACCGCCTACGACACGGGCATCGAAGACGAAATCGCCTCCGTCGCCGTGTTGAACGACGAGCCGTTGACGGCGCTGCTCGGCACGGACGAGGGGGCGCAGGTCTACCGCTTCGTCGGGGGTGCGACCTCGACGAAAGTCGACGCCTTCGACCGACTCGAAGCCCGCAAAGAGTGGTACACCCCCTGGGGAGGTCCTCCCGCCGTACGCTGTTTCGCCACGACGGACGACGGTTGGGTCTACGCGGATATCCACGTTGGGAGCATCATGCGCTCGGCGGATGAGGGCGCGTCGTGGGAACCCGTCACGCCCGACCTTCACCCCGACGTCCATCAGGTGGCGACCTCGCCCGTGATGAAGGATCGCGTCTACGCGAACACGGCGAACGCGGTCTACGTCAGCGAAGATCGCGGCGCAACGTGGACGCATCGGCGGGAAGGGCTGTCGGCGCGGTACGGACGCGCCATCGCCGTTCACCCGGAAGACCCCGACCTGATTCTGGCGACTGTCAGCCAAGGACCGCGCGGCGGAGAGGCGAGGCTATTCCGCTCCGAAGACGCGGGCGCGACATGGCAGCATGTCCAAGAAGGGTTCCCGGAGTCGGCGGAACGGAACATCGACACGCACCAACTCGCGTTTTCGGCGGACGGGACGGCGTGGGCGGCGGTCGGGGATCGGCTGTACGCGGGGCGGGATCGGGCGAAGCGGTGGGAGGTCGCGTGGACGGCTCCTGAGGCGATCCGGTATGTCGTCGGGTGATCGGATTCACCCTCACCCCTAGCCCCTCTCCCGGTGGGAGAGGGTGTCCAAAGGAGTTAGGAGTTGATGGGAGAGGGGAATCCCGTTCACCGCTGATAGATCGCGCGGATGCCGGGCTCGTAGCGTTTGCCGGGTTCGGCGTACTCGTTGCCCGCTCGGTCTTTGCCGCGCGCGAGGTAGATGCCGTGCGTCCAACGCTCATTGGGGACGTACTTCACCGTCGTCGGCATGTAGCGCATCGTGTACCCGCAACGACGCTTGCCGCTCTCGTTCGCGTTCGAGCCGTGAATCGTCTTCGCGTGGTGCAGGTGACACTCGCCCGACTTCAGTTCGAGATCAACCGCCGTTGACAGGTCGAACTGGTCTTCCGTGATGCGCGTGCCGAACACCGACTTCGAGGCGTCGTCCACCGCGACATAGTTGGAATAGCCGTTCGAGTGCGTGCCGGGAATCACCCGCATACAGCCGTTCTCGGCGGTCGAGTCGTCCACCGCCAGCCAGACGGTGCAGACCTCCATCGGGTCCAACCGACCGCGCCAGTACGCCGAGTCCTCGTGCCATGGGACGATCTGCCCGTGCGCGGGCGGCTTCGAGATGAAATGGCTCGACCATAACGCGATGTCGGGCCCAATGAACCGCTCCACTAAATCCAACACTTCATCCGCCAAGAGCCAGTCGAACAGTTTGGGATAGGCGAAGTGCGGCACATCCATCGCCTCCGTGCGGACGCCCTGCGGCAGGTCGGCGAGCAGTTCCTCGAAATAGGACTGGATCGCGGCGAACTTGTCTTGGGGAAACAGCGGGTGGTGGTAAATGAAGTAACCCTGCTCGTCAAAGAAGCGAACGTCGTCGTCCGAGATATGCAGCGGGTGCGTCGCGCTCATGTCGCCCGTTCCTTGTCGTGATGGCGTGTCAGCCCTCTGGACTCGTAGGGAATCGTATCGCCGAGACCGTCTCTGCCGCAAGCCGATCATTCGATTCGCAGGAAGCGGATCGCGTAGAAGCCGTCCGTGCCGTGACGGTGCGGGTAGAGTTGGAATGCGCCGTCTTCGGTCGCCGCGTCGAGCGGAAGGTTTGGGAGGAAATCGGAGACGGGTTCTTCCTCGAAGTTTGTGAACTCCTCCAGGAACGCGCGGACAATGCCGTGCGTTTCCTCCGGCGTCGTCGTGCAGACGCCGTAGACCAGCACACCGCCCAGTTTGACGCGATCCGCGCCGTTGCGGAGGATGCGCGCCTGAACCGTTGCGAGCTCGGCAATCGCTTCCGGCGACTTGCGCCAACGAGCGTCCGCGTGGCGGCGCAGGATGCCGAGTCCAGAACAGGGGGCGTCCACGAGCACGCGGTCGAACTCTTGGTCGGGGACAACGCGATTCAGGCTGGAGTTGTCCGTCGCGTCGGCGTGTTGCCAGTCGATGCAGTGATGATCGAGCCGCATCGCGTTTTCACGGATGCGCCCCAACCCGTGCTGCGAAATGTCCGTCGCGTAGATTTTGCCGCGATCATCCATCCGTTCGGCGATGGCGGTCGCTTTGCCGCCGGGAGCGGCGCAGAGGTCGAGGATCGTCTCGCCGGGCTGCGGGTCGAGGAGGACGACCGCCAACTGCGAACTTTCGTCCTGGACGGTGCAGTCGCCTCGCTGGAACGGTTCGACTGTGTTGAGCGACTGGAGGTTCGACGTGACGACCGCCGTGTTCGTGAGCGATCCTTCCGTCGCCGTCGCGCCGAGCTCCTGTAGTTCGCCGATCAGTTTTCGGCGCGTTGTTCTGAGGAGGTTCGTTCGCAACACGAGCGGGGCGGGCTCGTTCTGAACGGCGCAGAGTTGTTCCGCTTCCTCGAAACCGAACCGATTCACCCATTGGCGAACGATCCAGTCGGGGTAGGAGTAACGCTCCGCGAGGTGGCGGACGGGGTTTTGCTCCTTCAGCGTCGGCGGATTCGGGTCGCCGTCGCGCTGGATTTTCCGCAGCAGGGCGTTCACGAACGCGGGCGCGACGCGCATCCGTCGCGCGAGTTCGACCGTCTCGTGGATGGCGGCGTGGTCGGGCACGTTGTCCATCCTGAGCAGTTGGTACACGCCCAGACGCAGCACCTGGCGCGCCGTCGGTTTGATGGCTTTCGGGTCGTCGGCGAGCGCGTCGATCACGCCGTCGAGACGCCGCCGCCACCTCACCGTGCCGTAGATCAACTCGGTGGCGAAGGGGCGGTCTGCGGGCGGAAGCCCCTCTTGGGTGAACCAGGTGTCGAGCAGGTCTTTGATTTCCGTTTCGCCGTCCTGCGCCGTCATCAGGACGCGGAAGGCGAGTTCGCGGGGGGTCATTTGTACTCCGCGTTGGGTTGGGCTGAGGTCGCAGGGGTGTTGAGAAGTGAGAAACGAGGAGTGAGGAGTGAGTCCGGAGGGTCCGATGCGACACGACAGGGAACGTCCCCCTCGTCGTTTTCGACCGTGATGTTGAACCGTCCCAGATCACCTCTCACTTCTCGTTTCTCCCTTCTCACTTCTCGTTTACGGTTTGGGCATGTCTTCGGTGGCGCGGTCGGTGAGCCAATAGCCCAACGCGCTCGTTGCGGTCGAGACGGGCAGGTAGATGCGGGCGTCGTCCGTGTTTGAGAGCACGTAGACAAACCCCGAACCGAGCAGTCCGCTCGCCGCCGTGCCGATTCCCACCAACAGGGCGCGCGTCTTGGTGTACTCGTCGTTTTCGGTGAGGCGGTACGCGGCGACCAGTCCGAACGGCGCGC
>JAQBWJ010000119.1 GCA_027625215.1 Candidatus Poribacteria bacterium | reverse complement strand
TCTGAGGAGCCTCCGTAGGAGGCGACGTGAGAATCTCGGTGTTTCCACAAACTTCTGACGACCCACTTAGAAAGAGGGTGTTTTTGGAACGCCCTTTTTTTATTGACTCCCACCTGTCGGATGACACCGTATGGAACGTTGAAGTACGATCCTCGTCGGATCGGAGGTTTCAACCCTACGTTATGGCGGGCAACTCGCAAAAGAAGAAGACGCGCGAATTCGGCTCCGTTGCGGGACGACTTGCCACCGCGACGGTGCATCTGCGCCCGTACGTCAGCGTGTATCGCGTTGACGACGGCGAGCGCGTCCAGTGTTACGGCTCGCCGGAGATGATCGCGGAACTCGCCCCGTTGATCGGGCAGACGGTGATTCTGTACGGGGAGATCGTCCGCCGTCGCAAGTCGGGGAAATGCGTCTCGCACATCCGCCGATATTTCCCTTATGAGCCGGGACCGGGACTCGCCGCCGTCGAGGAAGCGTACGGCATCCTCTCCGACCGAAGCGCGTCCGCTGCCGACTATCTCGGCGCGTCTGGAGGTGGTTGGGAATGAGGATCGACGGCGATCAACCGCTGCCGGAGTTCTATTGGGACGCCTGCTGCTTCGTCAACCTGTTGACGGACGACCCGCAACACGGCGCGGACTGCAAGCGGGTCTACCGCGACATGCTGGACGGCAAATGTCGGCTGGTCACGTCGGCGATCACCGTGTCGGAACTGTCCGGCGTCCGACGCGATGCGCCCGTATCGAACGACCTCCGCGCGAAAATCCGCGCCCTCCTTCAACACGAGCGGATCACCCTTGTCGATGTGGACGGGTGGATCGCCGAACGCGCCCTCGAACTGTCGTGGGACTACGGACTGAACACGCGCAACGCGCTCCATCTCGCCTCCGCCGCGATCTACGGCTGCGAGACGTTCGAGACGAACGACGACTCGCCTCTCCGCCAAAAACCCCTCCGCGCGACGTTGGAGAAGGCGACGGGCATGACGATCCGCGCGCCGCATGGGTTGGGGACTCCGGCGCAGGGCACGCTGTTCGACTGAACATCGCGGCACACGACGATTGCCTAAACCCGCTACCGCGTTTATTCTGGTTGGCGGAGACTTCCCCACCAAATCAAAAACGAGTTTTGGAGAGTAAGGCGATGAGTCCCATCCGCGCCCTGTGCTGGTCGGAACGAACGGAACCCCTGTCGGTCTACCCCGACGGCATCGACGGAGCCGTCGCGGACGCCCTCAAGGAGATCGGCGTCGAGGTGAAAACGGCGAAAATGGACGATCCCGAACACGGTTTGTCGGAGGAAGTCCTCGCCGAAACGGACGTGCTGTTCTGGTGGAGCCACATCAGGAACGGCGACCTCTCCGAAGACGTGAACGCGCGCGTCGTGAAGCACGTCCTCGCGCGCGGGATGGGCTTCGTGCCGATCCACTCCGCGCTGTTCGCCAAACCGTTTCAGACGATCTTGGGCTGCACGGGCAACATCGGCGGGTGGGATCACAATCAAGCGCCCGAAAACGTCTACGTCATCGACCAAAACCACCCGATTGCGGAAGGGCTCGGCGCGAAGTTCGTCCTTCCCGAAACGGAGATGTACGTCGAGCCGTTCGACGTGCCGCCGCCCGACGAACTCATCTTCATCTCATCGTTCAGTCGCGGCGAAGTGTTCCGCTCCGGCATGACGTGGTATCGCGGCAGAGGGCGCATCTTCTACTTCCGTCCCGGTCACGAGACGTACAAGGTGCTGTTTGAAGAACCGTGCCGCAAGGTCTTCCAAAACGCGGCGAGGTGGGGAGCGAGTCGCGCCTAAAACTCGGCGAATAGGGATTGCGTCATTCCGAAAAAAACATGACCGCATTTCGTTGTGGCGTGATCTCCCGACGCCATTGCTGCGTGTTTCACATGGCGTACTAACGGTGTCATTCTGAGGCTCCGTGCCGAAGAATCTCTAGCCCGAACGTTCTCATCATTGTCTCAGTTCAACCCGTTGGCAAAGAGGTTCTTCGGCACGGAGCCTCAGAACGACACAATAGAGACGTTGGGAAAACCGCGACAACTATTACGGTCATGTAATCAGAACGCGACGACTCGTATCCCCATCAGCCGCGACCGTCTACTGAAACTCGCCGCGCACCATCAGCGAACTCGACACAGACAGGTAATCGCGCCCCGCCTCGACGCGGTCTTTGAAGTAACTGACGCTCGTGTTCAGGTTCGCGCGGACGCGACGGCTCAGGTCGTACCCAAGTTGCAGCGCGGTCTGATACCGTTCCGACTTCGCGTCGCGGTTGTCGCCGAGCCGCTCGCGGCGAACGACGGTCGTGAAGTAGTTCGTCACGCTCAGGTTCTGCTGCAACTTGACGACCTTCCCGATGATCGGCATCTTCCAACCCGACTCCGTCTTCAACTGATAGTCGATGCTGAGGCTCGGCGTGATGATGAAGCCCTCCGTCACGACGCCGCTGTGCTCCTGCGAGCGCAAGTCAACCCTCGAGCCCAACGATGTGCGTGTGCCGCCCCACACCTGCCGCCACGTCAGCGAGCTCTCGTTTGAACTGCTGCTGCCGAACGACTGCTCCGTGTTCTTGCGGTCGGTGAAGCGGTAGTCGTACCGAATGTCGAACGTCGTCTTGTTGCCGGAGGTGAACAGTTTGACGTTGCCGCCGTAGTTCAGCGAGTCCGTGCGCGAGGTCGTGCCGATGTTCTTGGTGAACGAGTCGCGCACCGAACCGTCGAAACTCAACTGCATCCACTGGAGCGGGTCGAACCCGGTGCGGATGGACGTGCGGTTCGATTTCGTGGACGAACTGCGCTCCTCCGCGTCGTCCGGCAAGCCGTACGCCTCGCGGATCGACACGCTGCGGGCAAGTCGTCGCAGGTAGTCGCGCACGTCGATGGTGTAGTCCGCGCTCAACGTGAACGTGTTGACGGTGCGTTTGAACATGTTGAGACCGTCATCGCCGCGCCCCTGAGAGCGTTGCGCCAACGCGCGGTCGAGTTCCGCGTTGCCCCGACCCAACCAGTCGCCGCGATTCAACAGCGCGTCCTGATAATCGAACTGATCGACGCCGTACGTTTCGAGTCGGTCGAGTTGCTCCTGCTCGCGGAAGTACGGGTCGTTCGACTGCGTGGAAAACGCGGAGCCGGGCGCGCCCGGTATCGGCGAATACAACGGATCGTTCTTGAGCGACGGGTCGTTGAGCTCATCGTCGGCGAAGCCGGGAGAAAACGGTTGCGCGACGCCCAACGGCAACGTGTCGAGCGGCGTTTCGTTGTTGAGCAGGTCGTCGACGGCGGAGCGGGTCGGGGCTGGCTCATCGTCCGTTTCAGCGGGAGTCGCACCCTCGGCAACCGCTTCTGCGGGCTCGTCATTCGGCGACTCGACAACGGGCTCTTGTTCCACCGCGTCAACGGGCTCCCGCGTCGCCGTCTCGGTCGGCTGAACGGGCGTCGGTTGAGGATCGATGCCTTCCACGTCGGTCGGTCCCGTCGATTCTTCCACCTCGACCGTCGGCGTTTCGTCGTCCGTCGCGGGGGTTGCCTCGTCCGTCGAAGGCGTCGCCTCCGTCGGTTCGGGAGACGCCTCCGTCGTTCCTTCGATGTTCGGCTCGAAGACGGACGGATCGACCGTCGTTGTCTGCTCGGCGACGAGCTCCGGGTCGGCTCCGGGAACGGGCGCGGTGGTCGTCAGTTTGATCCGCCCCTGTTCATCGAGAAACTCTTTGGGAATCTGCGCGACCCGTTCGCCCGGCTTTCCGCCCTGAACGAGCGGCGCGGTATCCAACGGGGGCGTTTGACCCGGCGGTTGCGGCGAACGACTCGACTCGAACTTCCACAAGTCCGCCATCCGAAACGTGAAGCCGAGTCGGATGTTCGTGTTGATGCTGATGTCCTTCTGCCCCTGAAACCAGTTTTCGCGGGCGTTCGCCTGCGTGCTGACGTTGGGACGAATCCCGAAGAACGCCTTGTTGATGTTCGGGCGCAGCGACATGCGGTAGTCCCTCGACGCCAACTCGAACGGCGGCTTTTCGCCTTCCGCGAGCGGGTCGGTGGTCGTGACGGGCGGGTTGGCGGTCCCGGTCAATCCGCCCGTTGTCGTTGTTTCGCGTCGCTCCAGTTCGCGTCTCACGTCGAAAGTCGGTTGGATCGAGAACGACGCGAGCGGGCGCAGTTGCAGCGACACCGTCCCGCTGTCGATGATCCGGTCGTTGAACGAGTTGAACGACGAGTAGTTCGTTTGACCCGTTGTCGTCGTCTCGGCGGTTGAGCGGTCTACCTCGACGTTTTCATGCCGATACTCCGTCTGCAACGTCACCGCCTGTCCGATGCCGTAGTCGAACGAACCCGTGTAGAGGTCGCTGAACTCCGTCCCGCGTTGCTCGTTCCAGAACTCCTGTCGGTCGATCATCAGCCCGAGTTCCGGCAGTTTCGGTATCTGCAACTGCGTGCGGATCGTCTCGCTATCGACCTTGTTCCGCCCGCTCGCGTACGACTGGATCGACCCGACGCGGCTCTCCGTCTCGGACTCCTGCCCGCGTACGCTGTACTCGATGGGCAGCCACTTCAACAGCGTCAGCCGCGCGTCGATGTTGTAGTCGTTCGTGCTGGTGCTGAACCCCTGATACAAGTTCTGCGAGCGGCTCAACTGTCCTGCCGAGTCTTCGAAGTCTTTGTCTTGGTTCGCAAAGCCCGCATCGACGTTCAACAGTTGCCCGAACTGAATCTTCCCGTTGCCGCGACGCGCCCAGCCGGAACGAACGAGCGGGTCGGTCAAGTAGATTTCGTTCACCCACACCTCGCCCTGAATCGGCTCCGAACGGTCGTTCAACACGCCCAGCACCACCCCGCCGATGTTCTCAAT
This sequence comes from Candidatus Poribacteria bacterium, assembly GCA_027625215.1. Taxonomy (GTDB): domain Bacteria; phylum Poribacteria; class WGA-4E; genus JAQBWJ01. Next base: position 1,990 of record JAQBWJ010000119.1, on the reverse strand, counting down.
CGACGGCGTGCCGACCACCTCGAAATCGTCCGGGTGTCCGTCGAGGTCTTCGTCCTTCAGCGTCAGTTCAATCTTCTTCCAGCCAGTGAAATCGAGCGGGACGATGTGCTCGTAATAGTCCTTCAGGTCGCTGAAGACGTTCACCTGCGTCTGTTGTTGGTTCTGGCTGTACGTCGAGTAGTAACTGGTCGAACGGAGCGCGGAACTCAGCCGAAACACGAGTTCGCCGCCCGTGCCGTGACCGTATACCCAGTACTTCAACGCTTGGTGGTGGGTGAAATCCTGACCCTCGCCGCGTCGCTGCCCGTCGAGCCGCTTCCACGTCACGCCGACCGTGTCGGGGTCGAGTTGGAAGTCGAGAACGAGCGTCTGCTCCTTCTGCTCCTGCAACCCGAACGAGAACGTCTGATCGACAAGAGGATGCAAGTCTCGAAACTCGTCGTCGTCTTCGATCTGTCGGTACGCCGTCAGGTAGTCGTCGTAGTTGTAGTTGTCCTTCGTGAACACCTTGAGGTATTCCGCCGTGCCGACGCGCTGCTGTCCCTGAGAGTCCGCAATCGTGCCCTGTTCCCACTGGTTACCGACGAACTCCAGCGACGCCCACTGGAACGTCCCGCGAATCGTTCCCGCCTCGTTCTTGCCGAGCCACATCCGCACCTGTTTCACGTAGCCCCACGACGGTTGCCCGTAGTCAATCGCCTCCGACAACGGCACGCTGATAAACATCCAGCCCGTCGCGTCGTTCGTTTTTTTCACCCACGCTTCGGGGATTTCGTTCAGCGGGATCGAGATGGTGAAAAACGACTCAATCGAATCGAGCACCGCGTCGCCGTTGAGGTCTTCCGCGTCGAGGATGCTGTTGTCGCGCCCGACGACCACCTGCCGACCGCCGCTCGTGAACGACCAACCCGTATCTTCATTGTCCTCCAACGAGCCGTTCCCTTTGAATCGGTCCGCTTGCGGCAGGTTGTCGAGATCGAGGTCGAGCGCGTCCACGACGCGGTCGCCGTTTGTGTCGGCGAGCTCGAGCGGCATGTCTTCGCTGTCGAGCCGCCCGTCCCCGTCCGTATCTTCGTTGAACAGCCCGACTTCGACGTTCAGCGTGATCGCCTCGTCGCCTTCGACCCGCACCCACATCTCAAGCGCCTGACGGTTCACCATGTCCACGCCGTCCGCCGAGAGCGGGTAGATGACGCCGCCCCACTCCGCGACGACATCGCGGAACACGTACCCGATCTCGCCGACGAGCCGCTCCTCCGCCGAGCGCGAGAGCGAGTCGATCTGCGACGCGGAGACGCGGCGGTTGCGGAGGTAGTTGTCGGGCGGCGCGTCGTCGTCTTTCTGTTGGACGGGGAAGATGACGCGCGATTCGTTCGTGATGAGCGGCAGGTCGGGCGGCACGCTCGCCAACTGCCACTGCCACTTGAAGGTGGGGGTCGTCGTCGCCTCGCGCGCGCCTTCCATGCTGTCGATGAGCGCGTAGCCGACCGAGTTCGGGTTGTTGTGGCTGTACGCCGTCTCGCCGCTGAAGTCGATGGAGATGGGGAACTTGTCCAGCTGCACCAACGGCAACGCGCTGAGGACGTTCGCCACGTCGAATGTCGTCCCGGCGCTCGTGTTGATGTCGAACGACTGGAGGCGGCTCGGAGCGTCGTTCACGTCGGGGATGCCCGCTGGTCGCTGGCCCGTGTTGTAGACGTACCCCGTCGAAATCCGTATCCCTTTGACGAAGGTCGGGTTGAAGTAGTTTGACCCGGCGTTTCCGTAGGATCGGCGCGAATAACTGCTGCTCCCGCCGAAGCCGCCGCTGTTATATTGGCTGTAGCCGCCGTAGGAGCTCCCGAACGACCCGAATGACCCGGACGAAGAGCCGTAGGACGATCCGTAGGACGATCCGTACGATGACCCGTACGAGGAACCGTAAGAGGAAGAATCATAGGACGAAGAACCGTACGATGACGACCCGAAGGACGACGACCCGAATCCGGGG
>JAQBWJ010000118.1 GCA_027625215.1 Candidatus Poribacteria bacterium | reverse complement strand
ATCCCCGCCGTCGTGCTGTCCCCCGCGCCGACGATGTCGATAGGCGGCGACACGCGAATCGTCGGCACGCGCGTCCATTCCGATCCATCATACACAAGGATACCATCTTGTCCGAGCGTCACAAAGAGCGGTTTGCCGGTGCGTCGCGCGAGTTCTTCCCCGCATTCGCGCGCGAAGTCGGGAGGGGCGTTGCCTTCGTAGTCGGGAAGAATCGCCCGCACCGCTTCAAACTGGTTCGGTTTGATGAGGATGTTGCGGAACTCGCCGATCAACGCGCGCGCGTCGCCGAAAAACACCACGTCGGGATATTGCGACGCCAACGATGCGATCTCTTCGCGTACCCTGTCCGTCGCGACGCCGAAGTTTCGGTCCGTCACCTGATCTAAAACGATCACGCCGTCCACGTCGCGCGCGACGCTTCGCAACGTCTCGATGACGGACGCCTCCAACTCCGGCGGCGTGGCGGAACGGTTCTTAATGTCTTGGCGGTTCATCTCGATCTCGGAGCCGTCGGGTTGGATCGCCATCGGTTTTGTGTAGGTCGGGGTGAAGCGATCAGCCGATTCGAGGAGATAATCTGTTGTGACGCGCCGCTCGCGCAGTCCGTGTTTGAGGTCGTACCCCTCGCCGTCCTGCCCGATGATCCCGACAGCGTGAATCGTCCCGACCCCCAACGCGCTGAGGTTCGACGTTACAGTCCCCGCCGCGCCGGGACTCAACCGCTTCCCAACGACCTGATGCGCTTCCAACCCCGTCTCGATGGACGGCTCTCCCAGCGAGGGATCGACGACGAGGTACTTGTCGAGAAAGAAGTCGCCCACGACAGCGATGCGTAACGAGGCAAACGTGTCGAGCAGTTGGTCGAGTCGTTCCGAGCGCATGTGAGTCCATCATTAGTGAGAGGTGGCATCGGAGGATATTGTAAATCGAAATGGCGCCGGCACGCATCGACGTTCGGCGCGTTATCCGCCACCCGTCTGGGTGATGCCGATGTGTCCTACGACGTTCCGATCCCCCAGCTTCACTCATGAAAGAGTCTAGGCGTTCCACGTTCCAAACACCTTCTCCGCTGTTCCTGACAGAAACCAACCCATTGTTTCGGCGTCGAGGTTCGGCGTGTGCTTCGACAAGACTTCCAACCCCTCCGTGTAGCCGCACTGCTCCACGATGAAGGGGAAGTCGGTCGCCCACATCAGGCGATTCGCGCCGTAGGCGTCCAGCAGTCGGTAGACGAAATCGTGGAGATCGACGTACGGATACTCCTGGTGCGACGACCGCGCCCATTCGGACAGTTTAACGTGGAGGTTCGGGTGCTTCGCCAAATCGAGGAGTTTGGCGAACTCCGGGTTCGCGTGGTAGCCGGGGCGACAGTGCCCGAAGTGATCAATCACGGCGACCGTTTCAGGATGCGACTCGCATAGCGCGTCCACCGCGTCGAAGTGCTGCGGATTGATAAGAAACCCGACGGGCATTCCCAACTCGCCCGCCGTCTCGAACATGCGATGTCCCAAGTCCGAGTCCATCGCCGCGCCCTCGGGGAACAGTCCGGGATTGAACCGAACCGAGCCGTACCCTTCGTCTTTCCAACGGGCGAGTTCGGCGGGAGGGTCGTTGTGCTGCGGGTCAAGGAGACACATCCCCTTGAAGCGGTCGGGATGCAACGTCAACGCCGCGCTGACGTAACGGTGGTCGAAACGGTAGACAATCGGCTGGATAATCAACGCGCCGGAAACTCCCGCGCCGTCCATCAAGTCGAGGAGGAAGGCGACATCGCCTCTGGCGGTGGGCGCGCGTCCCGGCGCGAAGGGGTACTCGTCGGTAGCGTTCGTGTCCCACACATGGAGGTGGGGGTCGATGGTACGCATCGGGGGTTCATCCTTCATCGGGCAATCATTTAGGTGCGTTTTTACGTATCATCAGCGGTCATCGAGAAAAACGCAATTGCAGACGCGGTTTGCCGCCCGATTCACTCCTCTCGTACACTTTAACCCGCGAAACGCGCGACTTTATTCGTGAGGAGACGATCAATGGAACCGATCCGTTACGCCGCCGCCGCGTGTCAGGTGAACCACGCGAACCCCGAAACCCGCGCCGACATCAAGCGCAACACGGAACGCATGTTGGAGATGATCGACATGGCGGTAACGGGCTATTCGCCGTTTCTTCCCGTGAAACTGCTGGCGTTCCCAGAGTTCGGGCACGCCGCGCCGATCTACCATACGGCGCCCGAACTGCTCGACAAACTCGCCGTGCCCATCCCGAACGAACACACGGAGCAGTACGTCGAAAAAGCGAAGGAGTACGGCGTCTACATTCAAACGGCGACGTTCCTCGAACGCGACGAGTGGTGGGATCACGTTGTCTTCAACACGACATGTCTGATCGGTCCTGAGGGCATTTGGTATAAGTACCGGAAGGTAAACCCCTGGATTCCATTTGAAGTCCACGCGAGCCCGCACGACATTGAGGGATATGATGAGCCGCTATTCCCCGTTGCCGAAACGCCCATCGGCAACATCGGGACGGCGATCTGTTACGACTGGGTGTTTCCGGAGCCGCTCCGTCAACTTGCCGCGAATGGCGCGGAAGTGCTGATCCGCGTGTCGGCGTACATGGACCCCTGGGGCGCGACCGCTCCGATGGACTGGTGGACGGTCGTCAACCGTTGCCGCGCGTTGGAGAACACGTCGTACGTGGTTGCGGCGAATCAGGGCGCGTCGCTGCGACATTACCCCCCGTTTTCGTGGCCCGGCGGCAGCATGGTCGTTGATTTCGACGGACGGATTCTCGCGCAAGCCGACCCAGGCGAAGGCGAGAAGATCGTCGTCGCGCCCATCGACATCACCGCGTTGCGCCATGAGCGGCGTCAGCGGCAAGGACATCAAATGTTGGCTCATCTGCGTACGGAAGCGTACCCGATGTATCGGCAGCCGTACTACCCACGCGGTCAGTGGTCGGACGAGAGCCCCACGTACGAGAAAAACGTTGAGCGCATCGAGGCGGCGAAGCGTCGCGTAATGGACAAGCCGCTGGAATCGTAAACGGCGCGCAGCCCTCAACGTTAGAATTATCGTCCATCACTCGTTTGTTCCCCGTGCGTCGCGTGGAGATGACTGCGATGAAACAACATGCGATTGCGCTTGTCGCCCTGATTCTTGCCGTCCCCGCCTTTGGGGGCGTGTGGACGAGCTCGTTCGATCTTGAAGAACTGTCCGACGTGTGGCAGGGCGACCGTGAGAACTTCGTCATCGAAGGCGGCTCGTTGCGCGGGATCAGCGCCTTTCCCATCATGATCTTCTTCAAGCAAATCACCACCCCCGGCGACTGGTCGGAGTATACGGTCGAGTGCCGGATGAATGTTGTCGAGCCGAACATGCTCGAGTGCTCGAAGACGGCATTGGTGCTGCGAGCGCGGGATGGCGCGGGGATTGCCGTCGCGCTGCATGTGCCGCCGAAACAGGTCGAAGTGTTCACGCTGCCGGATCGGGAGATCCTGTTTACCGCGCCCGTCGAGATCGACTGGGACACCTGGTATCGGTTGCGGGTGGAATCGGAACCGGAGCGACTGACGGTCTATTTGGACGATGTGTTGGTGGGTGAAGTTGCCGTCGATCCGGTCGGAGGCGGGTTCGGGTTCGGCGTGGAGGAGACGCCGCGCGGACTGTTCGATGACTTCCGCATCGAAGGTCCCGGCATCCCGGACAGCGCAACAGCGATTGATCTACGCGACGCGCTCGCGGTGACGTGGGCGGGGCTCGAACACGCCGGAACTTCGACAAAATGAAAACCGCCTCCTCTTTGAGAGGAGGCGGCTTCAATCTTACTCTTGGAACGACGATCAGCCGTTCTTCTTGGCGTTGATCGCCGCTTTGATGCGCTTTTCGCGGCGGCGTTGTCGCTGACGAATCTGCGTGCGTCGGATTGAGCGTCCACTCTTGGAGCGTGCCATGTTGGGGTTCCTCCAGCCTTTCTGTCGAGGTTAAAAGAGGTCGTCTTTCTTCGGGGTTTTTTGTGGCGGCTTCTCGGAGCCGCGTTTGCCGCCCGTCGCTTTGGGAGCCGGTTTCGCTTTCGGCTCATCCATCCGTTCGGAGTCGATGTGCAAGTCCGTGTTGTCGCTTTCGGACTGTCCGCCCGTGTCCTGCTGCGCTTGCAACACGCGCTGAATATCCGTCACGAAATCGTCGAACACGTCCTTCGAGGCGGTCGCCGCTTGGAGTTCCGCCGCGAGTTTCGCCCACTGGTCTTCGCGCATTTCGTTGCGCGACTGGACATTGAAGCGTCGGCGGACGAAGTTCCAGAAGTCGCGCTGGCTCACGTTGCGGCGGTCGAGCGCGTCGCGCATCTTTTGGGCGATGGAGAACGCCGCCTTCTGCTGCGTCGTGATCGCCTCGCCGGAGTCGGTCTGAACGTCCGTCGGTTCCGCAGTTGCGGCGGTCTGCGCGACGGCGGGCTGTTTCGTCCGTCCGCGATAGAAGTCGATGATCTCTTTGATGACGGGCGTCGGAATCAACTGCTTGATCGCGTTCCGCTGCGCCTTGTGCACCACCTTGATGAAAGCGTGCGGGTCCTCGCGGTTGCCGGACTTCTTCGGCTGTTCGTACGCGCCGTAGCGAGAGTTCCCCGTGAACGTGTCCGTCGCCTTGACGATGGCGAGCCACGAGTGCTCACGGTCTTCAAACTGTACGTCCTCGACCGAGATGCCGCCCCGACGGTTCGCCGCCTCGTTGATGCCCGCGAGCGTCAGCCCCTCGACCATCTTGCCGCCCTGCTTGAAGGCGTAGACGTAGTCCTCAATCGCCTGACCCGTCATCATTGCGACGATGGCGGTGTCGTCCGTCGCGTTGATGTCGTCCACGTCCTCGACAACGACGAGCGCGTTTGCTGTTTCGTTCGATTCGTCCGGTTCGCGTCGCATGATGTCCCCTCGCAACTTTCCTCTATAGCCTGCCACATCGGGCAAAGCGAGTCAAATTAACCGTGTTCAAGGAGATGAATGAGGACGACGACACAAGTCGTCAATCCTGGGGGAACCATACGGGATTATCCAACATCTCGCTGAGAGAGCCGCCGCGACCCATACACCGCCGTCCCGACGCCGATCACAACAGGGATCGCGTAAAGCCCCACCTGCGCGACAAGTGGGATTTGATTCCCAGACGCCGCAAACGCCAACGGAGTTGTCAGTCCCAGCATCAGGTAGAGCAGAAAGACGACGGGCAGACTCAACGTGCGAAACGGGTTTTTCGACTCGAACTTAGGGAAGATCGCTCCCAACCCCACCGAGAACGTCGCGTAGGCGACAGCAAGCAGCGACCCCTTCCACATCAACTCCCCGTTGAACGAGACGGGTGGCGAGTCGTTCGGGTGGAATCTCACCGACCAAACGAGCATCAGTGGAATGATGAACCCGCACAGAAACAACGCCTTCGCCGCAATCGCCGTTCCCATCGACGCCATGTTTGAGCGCAACAGCACGAACGCCTTGCCCTCGCGCGAGACGAGCGGCACGCCGATCACGAACCCCGCCATGAACGCGACGAAGTTCACACCGAACGCCCGCGTGTGGTCGCCGTCGTTTTTGCCCGCCATCACGATCAGAAACGTAAGCGACATCACCAACGGCGCGAGCCACGACACGATCAGCGACGGATCTCGCGCGAGCAGCCGCCACTCTTTGAGGATCAACGCGCCGATGGGCGCGCGGCGGCGCGAGACGTGTCGATGGGCGCGCGATTTGGTCGTCGGGGCGTGGCTTTGGGCAAGAATGTCCTCCAGGTGGAACAGTCGCGCGAAGGCGGTTTTCGTGACCCACAGTCCGACGACAGCCGACAGCGACAGCGCGATCAGCGGCATGATCGGGATGCCGCCGTCGAGTATCCAGACCGCCCATGTCGTCGGGAGTACGATCAGGTAGGGGGCGACGCGCGACGCGAACCCGCTCATTTCGGCGAGACTTTCGTTGTCTTCGACCCCCTCCGCGTACTTCATCAGCAGCAGGACGATGGCGACCGTCACGGCGACGGACAGCAACCGAAACAACACGTCGCGCCGACTGCCTCGCAAAACGCGCATCACCAAAAACGCGAGGAACGTGCCGAGAATCCCCGCGATAACAAGCAGCGCGATCCACGCCGCCCCAAACAGGATCGAATGGAACACGTCCGGCGACGCGACAACCGCATAACCGACGTAAACGGGCAACGTCAGGATGAAGAACTGCAACCCGTCGCCGACCGTGCCGTACAGTTTCACCCCGAAGAAGGCGTCCGACGGGATCGGCAGCGACGCGAGCAGCGAGAGATCATCGTCCGTCACGAACCATTGGAGGGCGAACGACACGGCGCGTACGATCCCGAACACGAACAGCAGCGCAAGATTCGTCACGGCGAAGGCGCGAGGGTCGGGAACGACCCGAAACGTCGAAATCATCGCAACCGTGAGGAAGTAGGCGTACCAGCACATCGCCACGACAATGGCGACAACGGCGATCTTCCGCGTGATCGAACTGCGGACGACCACATTCCACCCCATGCGCCATTGGACGCCGATCAACGCGCGCAACGCTTGTGACGTGGAGATCATGGCTCTTGCCAAAGGTCGGGGGCGAGGGTCGTGGCGTCCGCGTCGGTCAGTTTGAGGAACAGGTCTTCGAGCGAGAGCTCGCCGTGTTCGGCGCGGAGTTCGGCGAGCGTCCCGCAGGCGCGGAGTTCGCCGTTGTAGAGGATGCCCACGCGGTCGGAGATGCGTTCCGCGATTTCAAGGATGTGCGTCGTCATCACAATCGAGATGCCCTGTCCGCACAACGACGGGATCAGGTCTTTGATGAGTCGGGCGGAACGGGGATCGAGCCCGCCCGTCGGTTCGTCGAGGAACAGAACGCGGGG
>JAQBWJ010000117.1 GCA_027625215.1 Candidatus Poribacteria bacterium | reverse complement strand
GGCCACGCCTCGTCGTCGTCCCACAGTTCATGCACCACCGCCGAGGCGCTGCCCGCGATCAGCAGCGCCGTCACTGTCGTGATGATTGCCAACCTTCGCATCGTCACAACCTCTTTTATTTATTCACCGTATTTGAGGGACGACCACGTCGTCGCCAGTTTACCCGCCGGTTCAACGGCGGTGCCGCCTTCGACCGCGCCCATCACTTCAGCCTGCGACGCGCCGAGATAGATCGAGTCGTACACGCCCGTCCCGCCGAAGGGTGTCAGCGCGACCCCCGTCAACGTGAACGCGCCGAAGTCGGCGAACAGGTCGCGCACCACGAGCGTCCATTTGGACGGCGGGGCGGTGGCGACTTGAATCCCGCTCCATCCGGTGACGTTGTCACCGGCGATGTAGCGGCGCGTTCCCGGCGCGGGAGCGGTGACGAACGGCGTCGTCACGGCGCCCCAACCGCCGTTGTCGGGGAACTGGATCATGATGCCGTTCACCCCGGCGGTCTTTTTCCATGCCAACACCATCCAACGGACCTGCGTCGCGCCCGTCGGATTCGCCACGACGCCGTACGACCAACCGGCGATGTTCGGATTGTACATCTGGTTGTCGTTGCCCGCGCCTGTGATGGAAATCGCGGCGGAACCTTTGTTGGCGTCCGTCACGATGGTCGCCGCCGCGCCGCCCGCCACGCCGGTCAGCCGGGTGCGGAACGCGGGGTCTTCGTCAAACAGTTCGATCAATGTTGCGTGAGAAGGAACGGCGTACGAGACGCATACGGCTAGCGCCAACGCGCCCAACCATTTCGCCGATTTCATCGGATCTCTCTCCTCGTCCATGTGTGCGGGGGCTCCAAGTTGGCGACGCCCACGGTATCACCTTAAACAGGATTGTCGGATGTCGCAGCCGCTGCCGCCGCGATCCCCAATTCCGACAGCCCGTTGTCGAAACCGACGGTACGTCGATCTCGAGTTCGCCAAGTACACTATCAAAAAGGGGTTGCCGCCACAATGACCATTTTTTCGTCTTTTTTTATCAAGCCCTCGCCGCGCCTGTTCACCTCGACCGACCATCCCTTTCGGTCCGGTTCACCCCCACCTCGCCGAGTTGCGCCGCGATCTGTTCGCGTTGAAGCGGCATGTTCTCCTCCGCCTGTTGGACGGCGCGCAGAATGATCTCGTGCAGTTCCGCGACGTTGCGCGGGAAAGCGTACTCCCTTAGCAACGCAACCGCGCCCTCCGTAAATCCGTCGATCTTCTTGTCGTACGCCTTGCACGCCCCGTTGAGGAACGTCTCCATCAGGATCGACAGTTCCGCCTCTTTGCCGCGCAACGGCGGCGTCTCAATAACGCGAACCGACAAAACGCGGCGAAGCGCTGACACCGTTTCCTCGCATTCGGGAAGCGCGCCGTTGATCAGCGCGATCAACCGAACATCATGGATTTCCGCCAAATCGCGGAGCGCCAACCGTTGCGTGTCGTCCGTCCGGTCGATCTCGTCCACGGCGATCACCCCGCCGCGCCGCATCTCGAAGACCCGAGCGACGGCGTTCGGGTCTTCCGTCAAGGTGATGCCGTTTACGGCGGCGAACGGCGCATCCGACCGCTTGCTGTGGCGGTGAATCACGCGCGCCGCGAGCAACTTCCCCGTACCCGCCTCGCCGATGATGAGAACGTGTTCGCCCGACTCGCCCGCCGTTCGCAGCGCGTCGAGCAACGCTTGGTTCGTCGTCACGTACTCCACCTCATTGGCGAACCCGTCATCTCGGGAAGGCTTTGTCTCGGTCAGTCCGTTCTTCAACATGCCCAATCTTCCTTTCAACTGTTTGCGCGCCGCGTGCAGCCGATGCGCGACCGACCCTTCCGGTATTTCCAGAAACGCGCCGATCTCCCGATACGAGTAACCGCTGACGTAGAACAACGCCGCCACCGACCGCATCCCCAACGGCAGCGCGAACAACGCCCGACGCGCCTCCTGCGCCGATTCTCGTTGCTCCAACTGCTCGTACGGGTCCGGTTCTCTAGACGGCGGGTGGATCGCGTCGCTCAACGGTTCCGTCACGAGCCGGGCGCGGCGCGTGCGCCGATGACAGCGCGTGTGCACGATGCGCCGAAACCATCCGAGAAACGCGGCGGGTTCCTCCAACGCATCCAACCGACGCCACGCCTCGAAGAACGCCTCCTGCGCGATGTCCTCCGCTTCCTCGACGTTGCCGACGATCCCGTAGGCGTACGCGAACGCCAAGTCTTGGTATCGGCGCACGATCTCCGCAAACGCTCGATGCCGTTCGTCTTGGCAGGCGCTTTCGTCGCGGATCGCGCGAATCATCCCTTCGACCGATTGCATCCATTCACCGCCTTCTCGGTTTCATTCTACCTATAGGAGCCGGTTTGTCGGGTGATTCTTTGGGCGTTTGTTCACAAGAAATCCGTCGATTCTCCGTCACATTGAGATTCGTCGCTCCGCAAGAAGGTGGCGTTTTCGTGTACTCTGGTATTGGGAAGGGGACAAGCCTTACATGTATTCGTCAAGAATGGATCGAGTTCGGGATGTGGGGCTGCTGGCGCTGCGCGTTGGATTGGGCGCGATGTTCATGAAACACGGGTACGGGAAGATCACGGGAGGCGTCGAGCGCTGGGAGCGGCTCGGCGGCGCGATGGAGAACGTCTTCGGGATCGGGTTCGCGCCCGTCTTGTGGGGGTTCATGGCGGCGTTCTCCGAGTTCTTCGGCGGGTTGATGCTGATGGTCGGGATCGCGTTTCGCCCCGCCGCCGGGTTGCTGGCGTTCACAATGCTTGTCGCGGGTCTGAACCACCTGAAACGGGGCGACGGCTTCAACACGGCGTCTCACGCGCTGGAGGCGTGTGTCATCTTTACGAGCCTGATCCTGATTGGCGGTGGGCGGTTCAGCGTGGACGCGGTTCTGTTCCGCAACCGTCGCCCCTCTTGACTTGCGGGATTCACGCAGTATCGGCTATGTTGGCGAGGCTATTCATTGTATACTCTCGCAATCGTGGATGTGTCGATGCCGATCCCTGAGTTAAACGATTTTGGATTGTTGCCGCCTGGAATCCATGACTGCACATTGGACGAGGTGCAAGAACGATTTGGGCGTTTCCAAACGTCGGATCAACGGGTTCAGCTATTCGGCAAGCTGAATGAATTGGTCGCCAATTTACGCGCGAGCCGTTTGGTCACATCATTGATGATCGATGGTAGCTTCGTTACCGCAAAGCACAACCCGAGTGACGTTGATATTGTGATTGGGACGGCAGAGCAACTCAGCAATGTAGGGTTGATGAAGCCAATGGATTACAATGCTGTCTCACGGAATCGGATCAAGAGAAAATACAGATTCGATGCCCTCGTTGCTCCGGATGGAAGTGACGCCCATCGTGAATATATCGACTTTTTCACCGTCGAGGTCGATGCGAACAAACTGCCTACCGGACGCTCCAAAGGGCTGCTGAAAGTTCAATTATGATCGAGAATGACGAGCAATTGCAGATTGTTGGGGAACAGTTGCAGCGGATGTACCGGGCGATCGCTTCATTGAGGCGGGACGTCTATCCCCAAAACCCGCAGATGTTTCATGTGATGGCTGAGGGACCGAGAGACCAAATTCGTCTCCTTCAACAGGATATCGAGCGATATACAGGCATCACGCAGGCACAAGAGTACGATGCAGACCTATGGATGCGGTTGGAAGGAAACGGAATCGATGCTTATGACGCCCCAACAAGCGTTGTCGGCACATGGTTCAGCCATTTGCGTACAGGGGTTCAAGCGGTTGCTGCCTATATGACCAAGGGGGTGATTTCAACCCCAACAAAATGGATCCGTCAAGCGTGCGACTTTCGCATGGTGGGCGTGCAGCAAGGAAGTTTGAGATTAGGGCTGAAACTTCCCGCCGAAGAGCAGTTGGAGTCGTTGCCGGATTGGGACCCTTCTCTCGTTCGTACGGCATTGAAACGCTTTCTTGACGGATTCAAATGGGCTGCGTCAGATGAAGATCACGTCGTATTAGAAGCACTTATTTCCGACCCGGATGAACGACGCGTCGTACTGACAAAGGTTCGTGATCTCGTGCCTAATAGCCGAAGCGATGTCGAAACGGTGGAACTGTCCGGCAAACTCATCGGTGACTCAGAACCCATTCGGCTGACGCATCAGGCAATCGACCGAATCGACAAGGCAATCAAAAACTCGATTGATCAAACGCCTAAGGTGTACACGGGGATTGTCGCCGATCTTCGAAGACAGTCGAAATCGTTTACGCTACGAGATGTTGATGGGGTTGCAATTATCCGATGCCGATTCGATGAATCTGTGGAAGACGTAATTGGTACTGCGGAGAATAAATCTGTCAAATTACGTGGAACCCTCCTCATCGAACCGGGAAATATGTCCCAAACGCTCGAAGTTCTAGATCTACTCGGATAGCCAACCAGCGTCATCGCCAAATTAAGTCGAGAAACGGCAACCCTCACTCAACTTGCCGCGCCGCCCCCGAACCGTCTACGATGAGGTGAACGAACGACAGCCCTCCCTCATTTAACAAGACGGCGAGTCTCCACACGATGACCGAGTCCGCATACACACTCGACGCGATCCAGACGATCCACGCGCAATGGCATCGCTCGGAGGAGCGGCTTGCCCGCGTGCGGCTGTTGATTGAGCAAGGGGATCGCGCTCTGGCGAAGTCGGAACTCCGCGCGTTGGTGTCCATCGACCCGGACTACCCCGTTGCCCAATACGAATACGCTCGTCTTCTCGCCGACGACGGCGACGCGACCGCCGCCGTCGAACACGCTCTCCTGGCGATGGAGTTGGGGCTGACGCAGCCGTCCGTTTTCGCCTTCGCCAACGAGCTCGCCGCGACAATGTCGGACGCGCGCGACCTCTCCGAACGCATCGCCGCCTTCAACCCGCCCGACACCCCGACCGTCACGCTGGCGATGATCGCCAAGAACGAGGAAGAGTACCTCGCCCAATGCCTGAAATCGGTGGAGGGCATCGTGACGCAGATCGTCGTCGTGGACACGGGGTCTTCCGACGCGACGGTCGAGATTGCGACACGCTTGGGCGCGCAGGTGGAACATTTCGCGTGGCAAGACGACTTCGCCCTCGCCCGCAACGAGTCGCTGAAACACGCGACGGGCGAGTGGGTCTTGTGGTTGGATGCCGACGAAGAACTCACCTCCGAAAGCCGCGAGTGGCTTCTGCGGCTTCTGCGCGACGAGTCGGTCGGCGGGGCGCATCTCCGCATCGACAACTTGATGGGACACAAGACGGTGCCGTTCCTGACGACGCGGCTCTGGCGCAACCACGCGACGGTGCGGTTCAAGCAACCGATCCACGAGCAGGTCTTCTGGGCGATAGCGCCCTACGCGCGTCGGACGGGGCGACAGATCGTCGAAGCGCGGGATGTCGTCATCAAACATTACGGCTATCAGCCGAGCGTTGCGTCGAAACGCGGCAAGGACAAGCGGAACCTTGACCTCCTCCGCAAACTCGTCCAGCGCGAGCCGGACAACGCCTACGCCCTCTTCCACTACGCCGGATCGCTCCGCGAACAGGGCGAACGCGACGAGGCGTTGCGACAATTCCGCAAGTGGGAACCGATGGCGATGCGGCAACACGAGGCGCAGAACCACTGGCTTCGCGTCGGTTTTGCGAACTACGCGGGCGCGTTGAACGACGGAGGGCAATTCTCCGACGCGATCTCGTTGGTGGATCGCGCGCTCGAAAAGTCGGGTGAAACGGCGAGCCTTCGGTTCCAAAAAGCGTACGCGCTTCACCGCGTCGGACAGCACGAGGACGCGCTCGCCGAACTCCATCGCGCCGAAAACGTCCCGCGCGACGTGAACGCCTCCGTCGAAAGCATCGAGTTCCAGCCGCTGCTTGTCCCGATGCTGACGGCGGAAATCTACCTCGCCCTCGACCGACAGGACGACGCGAAGGCGTTGTTCGAGGAAGCGTTGCGCCTCGCCCCGAACGACCCGCGCCCAAGATGCAGCCTCGCGCGGTTGCACATCTCTGCGGGCGATCTCGATAGGGCGTCCGACGAACTCGAAAAGGCGTTGTCCGAGCATCCCGAGGAGCCGCAAACGCTGGCGACGCTCGCCCAAGTCGAACTGTTCCGCCTGAACCTCGACCGCGCCATCGACCTATTGACGAAAGCCGCTCCGCTCGACCCGCAGGGCGAAGTCGCGCGGATGTTGGGCGAGGCGCATCTGCTGAACGGCGACCGCGAGGGGGCGTTCGAGGCGTGGCGGGCGGCGTCCGTCTCGAAAACGGGCGCGAAGACGCTCCTTGAACTGTCGGACGGCAACGCGAACGCGCTCCGCGATCTGGACGAGACGAAAACGCGCGACGAGTTCTGGTCGTTGGTCGCGCGGACGCTGACGTTGAGCGCGAAACGTCCGCTGCCGGGCATCCGGTTTGTGGAGGCGTTGACGGATCGCGTCGGGTCGGATACGCGGTACCAGGCGTTGCGCGCCGATCTGATGCGGGTGTTTTTGCAACGGCGGTATCGGGAAGGGATACAGCGGTTGCGAGGGGGTATGTGATGCGTTCACTCGTGTACCATCACCGAGCGGTTGTCCTGATGATTCCCCTGTTGATGTCGGGATCACTCTTGGCTTCGGCGCAGATTCTGTTCTCATCGGATCGTACCGGCAACCGTGAAATCTACGAAATGTCCGAGAACGGCGGCAGCGTTCGTCAACGGACTTCTCATCCCGGTGGCGATGCAGAGCCAACGTGGTCGCCCGACGGTAGTCGTGTTGCGTTCGTATCCGACCGGAACGGTCAGAACGACATCTTCATCATGAACCGTGACAGGACAAATATCCAAAACGTGACGCGGGATCCGGGGGAGGATCGCCACCCGACAT
>JAQBWJ010000116.1 GCA_027625215.1 Candidatus Poribacteria bacterium | reverse complement strand
TCGAGTACCGACTTGAAACGATGCAGAAACGCCCGATCTCCGAAGTCGAGCAGGCGCAGTACTCGATAGTCGATATCGCCAAACAGATGGCGGAAGAGGGCGTAATCGTCTTCGGCGGCAACGAACCCCTCGTCTAAGCGAGACGCCGCCTTCCTAACGTAAGGGACCACCGTGAAGATTCGTCGCCGCGACGCCAACGAGACCGCCGACCTTCAACGGTACGAGTACATGCGGTTTGCGCGGAACCACCCGTCTCTTGGGTCGGAAGCGGACGAAGCGCACTCGGAACGGGCGGCGAACGTCCCCCCTCCTCCATCAGCCTCTCAGATCGCCCGCGAGGAAGGGTTCCAAGAAGGCAACCGTGTGGGTCACGAACAAGGGCTTAAGGAAGGCTACGAGCGCGGCTATCAGGAAGCCTCGCAGGAAGTGGAAGCCCAAATGACCGCCTCGTTGGAGGAGCATTTCAACTCGCTGCTGGAAGCGTTGAAACAGGGCGCGGAAGCCTTCACCGCCGAGCAGGAACAAGCGCGACAGCAGATGGAATTGTGGATCCCGCGCGCGGCGTTGGTCATTGCGGAAGCGGTGCTGCGTCGCCAAGTCGATATGGACGGGGATGCGCTGATCGACGTTGTGAACGGCGCGATTGACGAACTCCCACGCTCCGACAAAGTGCGCGTGTTGTTGAGTCCAACCGACTACGAGCGGCTCGCCGAGCAACCCCCCGACGTGTGGAGCACCGAAAATCTCACCTTTATCGCGGACGAGTCCGTGTCGGTCGGCGGCGCGGTGGTGCAGGGTCAGACGAACGTGATCGACGCGCGGTTGGAATCACGTTTGTATGACGCGGCGCAGCATCTTCTTTTCCCTGAAAGCGCCGACTCCGGCGAGTGACCGTTCATTGTCGATTCAAACCGCCGGATGTTACCCTTCCCCCATGCCTCTTGTTGATTGACATGCGAAGGGACGCCCCGACGTAATGGACGCTACCAAGACCCGCGATCATCTTCACGAACTGATCGATGTCCTGCCGGAGGACGAACTGAAAGCCGCTCAACGGTTTTTGGAGTTTCTGTCCGGTTTGGACACCCACCCGGCTATTCTCGCGTTTGAGAACGCATCCATCGAAGAACCGGAGTCGGATGAAATCGAGCTCATCGAGCGGTCGCGCCGCGAGGATGAGCGAGGCGAGACGGAATGGGTTTCGCATGAAGACGCGGAACGCATTCTGTTGGGAGATGAGCGTTGAGGCTTCCCGTTCCGTTGACGGTTCGGTGGCGACGGTCGGGGTTGCGAGACATGCGTCGTTTGGATCATCAGGTCAAAGGTCGAATCACCGCGGCGGTGAAGCGATTCGCGGAAACCGGGCATGGCGACGTCATTGCTCTGCAAGGACTGGCGGACGAGTACCGCTTACGGGTCGGTCAATGGCGTGTGTTGATCCACTTTGATCGGATCAAACGGGTTGCGTCGATACACGGCGTTGTGTCCCGCGACCAAGCCTATCACGATTAGTTGCTCTCTCTCGGCGGCACGTTCTCCCCGACCGGACGCGCCACATTCCCCCAATGATCCGCCGGATCAACGCCCCGCGCCGTGATCGCGTTGCGGTTCCACCCGTGATACGCCCGCACCTCCGGGTCGAGAAACCGCATCGTCAACCCGCATCGTCGCCGCGACGAACGGTTCGGTTCCGAGCCGTGCAGCAGCAAGTCCGAGTGCAACGACATCTGTCCCGCGCGCATCTCCAGACTGACGGGAGGGTCGCCGTACCGCTCCGCGTCGATGACTGTCTGGTTGAGGACGTTCTTCTCGTCCGACGCGCTGCGGTGGAAGCCGATCTGCCCGTGACGGTGCGAGCCCGGCACGACGCGCATCGCGCTGTTCTCCACGTCCGCGTCGTCGATGGCGAGCCAGACGGTGACGGTCTTGCTCGGCGTGAGGGGCCAATACGAGGCGTCCTGATGCCAACTGACGCGCGCGTCGTCGCCCGGCTTCTTGGAGAAGAAGTGCGTCCCCCAGCAGATGAGGTTGCTGCCAAGCAGGTCTTGCACCATGTCGAGGATACGCGGTTCGACCACGAGGTCGTAGACTCCCTGACAGTGCCTGTGCCACCCGTTGATCGCATAGTCGTTCCAGCCGTTCGCTTCGGCGCGCGCCATGAGGTCATCGAAGTAGGCGCGGTTGGCGGCGGCTTCGGAGGCGGTGAACACGTCCAGCGGCGACAGATAGCCCTTCTCGTTGAAATAGGCGATCTGCTCCGGCGTCAGCGATTTCGGCGACGGGTTGCGGACGGGGTGGAACGACAGGGCGCGTTCCAGTTCGGGCATCGCGTTCGTGATCGGTTCGGGTACGGTGGTCATAACGTGTCATGCGCTCCTTCTCAGCGTGACGTTGACGATACCAGTCTTCTGGATCGTCTCCAAGAGGGATAAAATGAGGAGGACGATGTTTTAGACGCGCCACGATAGGGGAAACCCCCATGAATCGCCGATTGCTGCCGTCATTTTACTTTGCCGCGACGTTTGCGCTACGGATCGACTTGTACGCCGGTTTGTTCAACCTGAACGGAACGCCGGACTTGAGTGGCTTAGGAATCACTTGGGGCATCCGCGCTCATATGTTCCTCGGACACGGTTCGAGGCGAAGGAGCGCCACGCTGTCGGCGGGGAGATGGACCCGGCATTCGAACGCCTCGGTCGTCACGACCTCGCGCCGTTCGACGGGCAGGAGTTCACACGTTTCGGGCGACCAGCGGCGGTCGTCGTCGATGCGCGTCACGGTGAGCGTCTTTCGTCCGGGTCGGAGACCGCGCGCGTGAAACGCGACGGAGCGGTCGCACGACTCCTCGATACTGTGGTTCACGAACATCGCGGAAACGGTGTCGCCTTCGCAGCCTGACAACACGCCGACATCTCCCACATCGCACGAGGCGGACAGGCGGTTCTCGCCCAACTCCGAGAGCATTCGATAGACGAAGTACTGCGGGCGCACCTCACCCTCGACGCCGAACAGTCCGAGGCGATGCGGTAGATCGTTCCAGTGTCGCAGCATGTTGGCGACGCCGCGTTCCGAGAAGAACGGCTGAAAGTCCTCCGGGTAGCAAACCTGATCCCACAGGTGGTAGTAGAACGAGCCGGACAACCCTGCGTTCCGCATCGAAAGGATCGCTGCGGCGACGGTCGCGGCGCGCCGGGAATCGTACGCCTGATCGTCCGCGGTGATCGTCATGTCGCTCAATCGGCGGTTCCACTCCGTCACGTACAGTTCCGGAACGTTTCCGCCCAACTCCTTCGCCAGCAGGCGCGCGATGGACGTTTGATAACCGTGCCGTCCCGGATCGCTGTGGTAGAGATGCCACGAGAGGAAGTCGCACGGCACGCCCGTTTGCCGGACGGTTTTGATAAACTCCGTGAAGATCGGCGCGCTCATCGACGCCATCGCCGGACCGCCGACCTTCGCGCCCGGAAACGCTTCGAGGATCGGGCGAACGGTCATCGCGTAGTAGTCGCCGTACTCCTTCGCGTTCCGAAAAATGTAGGGGCTGCCGCCATCTTCGCCAATGTCCGGCTCGTTCCCGATCTCCCAGTGCGTCACAATCTTCTTTTCGACGGAGTATCGTCGGACAAGGTGGCGGATCACCTCTTGCCACTCGCCGATGTCGTTCGGTCGCCAGACGGCGTGGTCGATCTCAGGGAACAACGGCTTCGGTTTGATCGTGATCGCCGCGACGACGTTCGCCCCGGTCGCTGCAAACGACTCCATGTAGGGGTCAAGCCGCGACCAATCGAACCTGCCGCGTTCCGGGTAGATGTTGAAGAACTCTTGCAGAAAGATGCGGATCCAGCGCGGACGCAGTTTGCGCGTGCCTTCGACGACGCGCTCCGGCAACGGCAGCGCGTTGATGCCGCCATGTCCGAGCGCGTGACGCCATGTTTCCAGCGGTCCCTGAACGGCTCCCGCGTCGACGGTAATCCGCGCGGTCGGCAACGAGATAGGATGTGTTCTCAAAATCGAAACCCTCTCGATCAACGGCTTCAGTCGCCCCCATGACCTCCGCCGGAACGACAGTCGATTATATGGCGATGCAAGCCGCTGCGCCAGTACGTCGCACAAGTGAGGCGCTGGAAATTGGCGTCCTGCTCCGCATCGGCTGAACCGGAACTCATCTCGTCAGGGGTTTTGAGATGCGTTCTTGAATTAAGTTTGCACGAAACATTGGCTTTAGTTGAAAATAGGTGTCATACTCTGTGTTGACCGATGTTCGTTCGTCTAAGGGAAGCCCAGCCGATCTCGGTCGGCGCCGTGGTTTCGGATCGTCAAGAACGAACAGAAAAATCGCGCGGTACTGTGCGTCTCGGATCGTGGCTACGGCAGGGCGATTGCTCGCTTTTCCAACCCTCCTCCAGACAAAACGGCTTGCCCGATTCTTCTGTAGCCTTCTCCGCGACCCGTTCGACTCAGTTTCGACCCTCCGACTTACGTCATGAACGTCCGAATACGCGGACGCGCTGTCATCGGCACACTCTATCCCATACTGGGGAGATGACTCTCATGGCGAAACGCCTTTATGTCGGAAACCTCTCGTACAGCACCCCTTCCGAATCGTTGAGCGAACTGTTCAGCGAATTCGGCACCGTCGTCGACTGCACCGTCGTCGAAGGCAAAGGCTTCGGATTCGTTGAATTCGAAACCGATGAATCCGCCGAAGAAGCGATGGAATCGCTCAACGGCACCGAACTCGACGGTCGTCAAATCCGCGTCGACGTTGCCAAAGCCCGCTCCGACAATCGTCGTAGTGGCGGCGGCGGCGGCGGTGGCGGCGGTTACCGCGACCGCGACCGTGGTGGTCGTGACCGCTGGTAAGCCAAACGGCTTTCGGAATGCCCCTCTGATCTAAGCGGGACGTTCCAAAACAGTGTGAAAAAGGGCGGGACAGACCTTTCGGGGTTTGACCCGCCCTTTTGCGTGCTCGCCCATAAATCCCTCCCCCTCGCCGGGAGGACTCGCTTAGGGCGTCTACACATCGCTTGTGTCGCCGCCCCGTTCGGTGACAGGATGTGCAACGACTTCAACATCTCGGTCGGGTAAGGGAGAGTCCGATGGCGGAACCGCGCATCACGAAAATTACGCTGCACGAGTACCAATCGTCGCCGTTAAAGAATTTGGGTCCCGACGAGGAAGGCTTCAACCTCGTCTACACGCCCGGTAACTCGATTCCGCGCAAGGGGTTGATCCTGCGGATCGAGACGGACGCGGGCGTCGTCGGCGAGTACGCGGGCGGCGGCGCAATCGAGTACGCCGCGCTGGGACGCTTCGCGCCCTACCTGATCGGCAAGAACGCGCTCGAACGCGAACGCATCAACTCCGACATCAAGCGGGCGCAGCGTCAAGCCGCGCGGATCGGCATCGCGCCCATCGACATCGCCCTGTGGGACTTGGCGGGCAAGTACTTCGGCGCGCCGATCCACAAACTGCTCGGCGGTCACAAAGACCGACTGCCGTGCTACGCGAGCACCTATCACGGTGACGAACAACCCGACGGACTCAGCACGGGAGAAGCGTACGCGGACTTCGCCCAACATTGTCTCGAAATGGGCTACCCCGCCTTTAAGATCCACGGATGGCCCCACAATTCGCCGATCCGCCGCGAAATCGAGACGGTGCGCGCCGTTGGCGAGCGCGTCGGCGACAAGATGGACTTGATGCTTGACCCCGCGTGCGAGTACGAGACGTTCGCGGCGGCGGTGAAGGTCGGGCGCGCCTGCGACGAACAGGACTTCATGTGGTACGAAGACCCGTTCCGCGACGGCGGCATCTCGCAGTTCGCGCACCGCAAGTTGCGGCAACTGATCCGCACGCCGTTATTGCAGACGGAGCATGTCCGCTCGCTGGAGCCGCACATGGACTTCCTGCTCGCCGACGCGACGGACTACATGCGCGGCGATGTCGGGTACGACGGCATCACAGGCGTGATGAAACTCGCGCACGCCTGCGAAGCGGTGGGGGTCGATATCGAGTTTCACGGTCCGGGACCCGCGCAGCGTCAGTGCATGGCGGCGATCCGCAATACGAACTATTACGAGTTGGGGCTCGTTCACCCGAAAGCGCCGTCCAGCAGCGATTCGCCGCTCTACAAAGAGTACGACGACACGCTCGAAGCGGTGGACTCGGAGGGGTGCGTGCCGGTTCCGCAGGGGGATGGGCTCGGCGTCGAGATCGACTGGGATTGGGTGAAGAAGAACGAGACGGGCGTCACCGTTTACGATTAAATGATCCATCTTCCCCACGTGGGGGCGACCGGCGGTCGCCCGTTTATGTCCCATTACGACGAAGGAGAGAACACACACGATGAGTCACGAAGGGTTGCCGCGCGCGACGCCGGAAGAAGTCGGGCTGTCGTCGGAGCGGTTGGAGCGGTTGAATCGGGCGATGCGGTCGTTGGTTGACCGCAAGCAGTTGGCGGGCACGGCGACGTTGATCGCCCGGCGCGGCAAGATCGTCCATTTTGGGACGTTCGGACACGCGCTCCTCGAAGACAACGCGCCGATCCGGGAAGACACGCTCTACCGCATCGCGTCGATGACGAAGCCGATCACGAGCCTCGCGCTGATGATGCTCTACGAGGAAGGCAAGTTCCTGCTGAACGACCCCGTTGGCAAGCATCTGCCGGAGTTCCGACACAGTCGCGTCTACGAGAGCGGAGAGGACGGGCAGTTCCGTTTGGTGGAGCCGAAGCGCCCGATGACGGTGCGCCATCTGCTCACCCACACGTCGGGGCTGACGTACGGCGGACCCAAAGAGTTGGAGCCGTTCTACAAGTTTGCCCGCATGTCGAACGGGCTTGAGGACAGCGAAGACACGCTGGACCGCGCGGTGGAACGGCTCGGAGCCGCGCCGCTGCTGTTCC